>SCVQ01000423.1 GCA_004296865.1 Nitrospirota bacterium | reverse complement strand
CAAACGTTGGTCGGACATCGAACGTGAGTACGCCGACCTCCGCGCCATGCTCGAGCTGGCGGAGGAGACCCAGGATTCGTCCCTGGCAAGCGACTTGGCCGCCGATCTGGAGCGGTTCGAAGCCTCAGTGCATCAACTGCGCGTCACGCTCCTGCTGTCGGGCGAACACGACAGCGGAAACGCGATTCTCGCCATCCATCCAGGCGCCGGCGGGACCGAGTCGCAGGACTGGGCCCAGATGCTCTTGCGGATGTACGTCAGGTGGGCGGAACGGAAGGGCTACAAAGTGGACACGCTGGATCTGCAGGCCGGCGATGAAGCCGGCATCAAAAGCGCGACCCTCTCCGTGGCCGGGGACTATAGCTACGGCTACCTCAAGGCCGAAGCCGGCGTGCACCGCCTGGTCCGGATTTCCCCGTTCGATGCGAACAAGCGACGGCACACCTCCTTCGCCTCGGTCTTCGTCTACCCCGAGCTTGAGGATGACGGGGAACTGGTGATCAACGACAACGACCTGAGAATCGACACGTTTCGAGCCGGTGGAGCCGGCGGGCAGAACGTGAACAAGGTGGAGACCGCCATCCGCATCACCCACCTGCCGACCGGCATCGTCGTCCAGTGCCAAAACGAGCGGTCGCAGCTGCAGAACAAGAACGGCGCGATGAAGATCCTGAAAGCACGCCTCTACGAAGTGGAGCAGCAGAAAAAGGACGCCCAGTTCCAGTCCATCGTCGGAGAGAAAAAAGAAATCGGCTTCGGCAGCCAGATCCGTTCCTACGTCTTCCAGCCCTACCAAATGGTGAAGGACCACCGAACGGATCACGAGGTGGGCGACATCAGCTCCGTCATGGACGGCGCAATCGACGGCTTCATCGAAGCGTTTCTGAAACAACGGATGGCCTTGGCCAAAGAGAAAAGCTCATAGCGTATGGCTTATGGCAAGAGAAGAGCCGCGCTTATCCTAATTCCGGCCATCAGCCATCTGCTATAAGCCATTAGCCCTTGTTCTTTATGGATGAACTGAACGACCAGCGCCAGCAGCGGATCAAGAAACTGGACCTCCTCCGAGACCTGCAGGTTCCGCCCTACGGCACCCGCTTCGAGGTGACGGACCGGGCCGGTGATTTGATTCGTCTCCACGGGGAGAAGCCCAAGGAAGAATTGGAACGGGAGTCCATCCCGTGCCGGATCGCCGGCCGGATCGTGGCCCTGCGGCGGTTCGGCAAGGCGGCCTTTGCCGTCGTGCAGGACGGGGCGGACCGGCTCCAGGTCTACCTGAAGAAAGACCGGCTCGCCGAGCCGAGCTATCGCGTCTGCGAGCAATTGGACTTGGGCGACTGGATCGGGGTGAGCGGGCACCTCTTCCGGACCAAAACCAACGAGTTCACCGTGGACGTCTCCGAGCTGACGTTCCTCAGCAAGGCGCTCCGCCCCCTGCCCGAAAAGTGGCACGGCTTGACGGATGTCGAGACCCGCTACCGTCAGCGGTACGTGGACCTGATCGCCAACCCCTCGGTGCACGACATTTTCATCACCCGCAGCCGCATTATCGCCGGCATCCGCGCCTTCCTGATCGACAAAGGATTTTTGGAAGTCGAAACGCCGATGATGCAGCCGATCCCCGGCGGCGCCACGGCCAAGCCTTTCGTCACCCACCACAACGCCCTGGGCGTCGATCTCTTTTTGCGGATTGCGCCGGAGTTGTACCTGAAGCGGCTGATCGTGGGCGGCTTCCCGCGCGTCTTCGAGATCAACCGGAACTTCCGGAACGAGGGGATCTCCACCATCCACAACCCCGAATTCACGATGCTGGAGTTTTACGTCGCCTACGCCGACTACAACGACCTGATCGCGCTCACGGAGGAGTTGTTCGGGAAGCTCGCGCAGGAAGTGCGAGGCAGCACCACGATCGAATACCAAGACAAGCAGATCAACATGGCCGCGCCCTGGCGGCGCTGGTCCTATCGGCAAGCGATCCTGGAGGTCAACGGACTCGATGCCTCGGTCCTGCAAGACCGGACGGCCGCGCTGGAGACCGCCAAAAAGCTGGGGGTGGAAGTGAAACAGGACGCCGATCTGCCCACGATCCTCAACGAGATCTTCGAGGAGACGGTCGAGCCCAATTTGATCCAGCCGACCTTCATCACCGACTACCCCATCGAGCTGTCGCCCTTGGCCCGCCGGAAAGATACGGACCCCACCCTGACCGACCGGTTCGAGCTCTACATCGCGGGCCGGGAAATCGCCAACGCCTTCTCCGAGTTGAACGACCCGTTGGACCAGCGCCAGCGCTTCGAAGCACAGGACGCGCAGCGCGAAGCGGGCGACGAAGAAGCCCATCACCTGGACGAAGATTTTCTGCGAGCCCTGGAGCATGGTATGCCGCCGACCGCCGGCGAGGGCATCGGCATCGACCGACTCGTCATGCTCTTCACCAACCAGGCGTCGATTCGAGACGTGATTCTCTTCCCGCAATTGCGCCCGGAGAAGTGAGGGGATGTTGAAAAAGGCCTCCAGCTTTGTTCTCGGGCGCCCGAAGGCTCAACGCAGGGAAAATCACTGGAGGGGGTTTCTCGGCGGGCGTTAAGTTCGATAGAGCGATAAAAAGCCCGCCGTTCAAACGAAGTTTGGTATGCACCTGCCCTACGAGATATTCATCGGCCTGCGGTATCTCCGCGCCAAGCGCCGCCACCGAACCATTTCGCTGAACACCTTTGTCTCCGTGGCCGGCATCACCCTCGGCGTGGCCGCGCTGATCGGCACGTTGGGCATCATGACCGGCTTCAAGGAAGACCTGCAGGCCAAGATACTGGGGACGACCTCCCACATCGTCGTCCACGACCGCACGAAAGACGGCATGGTCGCCTACAACGACGTGACCGCGCGCGTCGAGCAGGTGCCGCACGTCCTGGCCGCCACGCCTTTTGTCTTCCGCCAGGTCCTCCTGACCTCGCAATCCGCCGTCCAGGGCATCGTCCTGCGCGGGATCGACCAGCAGCGCGAGCGGCAGGTCACTGAACTGGCCAAAAACGTCAAGTCCGGCTCCCTCGAGGACCTGGACCTCCCGACCACGCCGGTCGGGGAAACGCCGGCGACTCCGGAATCAGGCACGACGGCCGAGCCCAAGCATCCGGGCATCATCCTCGGGAAAGAACTGGCCATGCGGCTGGGGACCTTCGTCGGCGACCACGTGAATGTCGTCTCTCCGGTCGGCCCGGCCAGCGCCCTCGGCACGCTCACCATGACGCCCAAGATCCGCACTTTCACCGTGGTGGCGGTCTTCGAATCGGGCATGTACGAATACGACTCGTCGCTGGCCTACATCGCGCTGGGGGAAGCCCAGGCCTTCTTCAACATGGGCGACACGGTCACCGGGATCGAAGTGAAGGTGGACGACATCTTCATGGCCTCCGAGATCGCCCGCTCGATCGAGCAGACCCTCGGCTTCCCATATTGGGCCCGCGACTGGATGCAGCTCAACAAAAATCTGTTCTCCGCCCTGAAGCTCGAAAAGATCATGATGTTCCTCCTGCTCGTGCTCATCACGATCGTCGCCTCCTTCAACATCGTCAGCACCCTGACCATGATCGTGACCGAGAAGCAGCGCGAGATCGCCGTGCTCAAAGCCATGGGCGCCACCCGACAGGCTATCATGCGCATCTTCATGTTGAACGGGCTCATCATCGGATTGACCGGCACCGCCATCGGGGTCCCGCTGGGCTACACGTTTCTCTGGCTGATCCAGACCTATTGGACCTTCGATCCGACGGTCTACTACATCTCCCACGTGCCGGTCCACATCCAGGCTCTGGACGTGATCCTGGTCTCGTTCTCCGCCATCCTGATCAGCTTCGCCGCCACCCTCTACCCGTCTTGGCAGGCCGCCAAATTGGATCCGGCCGCCGCCCTCCGCTATGAATAAGCCCGCGATGGACAGACCGGGAGGCGAGCCGCGCACCCTCGTCCAGGTGATGGACCTCTGCAAGAGCTTTCCCATGGGGGGGCAGGACGTGACGGCGCTCCGGGGCGTCCGCTTCGACATTGCGCGGGGGGAACTGCTGGCGATCGTCGGCGCGTCCGGCGCCGGAAAGAGCACGCTGCTGCAGATCCTCGGCACGCTGGACCATCCGACGAGCGGGACCGTGCTGTTCGAGGGACGGGATCTCTTTCGGCTATCGGAGCAGGACCAGGCGGAATTCCGCAACAAGCGAGTCGGATTCGTCTTCCAGTTTCATCACTTGCTCCCCGAATTCACCGCGCTCGAGAACGTCTGTTTGCCGGCCTACATCCAACACCGATCCTGGGCGCAAGCCCAAGCCGAATCCACCGCGCTGCTGAAGGAGGTCGGGCTGGAGCACCGCCTGCACCACAAACCCGGCGAGCTGTCCGGCGGCGAGCAACAGCGGGTGGCGGTGGCGCGCGCCCTCATGCAGAAGCCGGACCTCGTCCTGGCGGACGAGCCGACCGGCAACCTGGACACCCACACCGGCGAAGCCCTCTTCGCCTTGCTGCGGACGCTGAACCGGGAGCGCGGCATCACCTTTGTGATCGTCACCCACAACGACAAGCTCTCGGCCCAGGCCGACCGCATCGTCCGCATGGAAGACGGCACCATCACCGGCCAGTAACCCCGGCCCGGCGCACAGCGCGTCAGGCAGGCTTCACGCGGCG
>SCVQ01000422.1 GCA_004296865.1 Nitrospirota bacterium | reverse complement strand
GTTGTTCCTTCTCGCGCTTCGGCGGCGGTTCCGGCGGTAAGAATAGGGGGCAACCACATTTAGGGGTGGCCGGGCTGATCCCCTAACTGCGCGCGTCCAGCGAGCACTTTCCGAAGTGCGCGATGCGCGAGCAAGAGGGCTTAGCCTGGCCGTCCCGTCCCTCCGCCCTTCCTCAGCCGCAGCAGTTATTGGGTCGCTTCGGGAGGCGCGGAAGCGAGAGCCCCTGCCATGCCTGCTTCTTGACTGACAGGGAGGACTCGTTCATAGTTCGCACGTTGTATCGCGGATGCTTCGAACGATGAACAGGAGGACGATGCGATGAAGGCTTTCATCAGACGCATGGCTTTGCTGACTCTTTGTGTGGGTCTCTTGGGAAGCAGCGCCAGCTTATCTACTCCTGCTTTTGCCGCCGATGCAAAGGGAATCGACGCCGATGCGGATTTCGCGTTGAAAGAGTTCACGGAAAAAATTGCGGGGTCGGAAGAGTTTTTGAAGAGCGCCAAGGGGATTCTGGTATTTCCGGCCCTCTACAAAGCCGGATTTATCTTCGGGGCCGAGTATGGGGATGGCGTTCTCAGGATCGGAGGTAAGACCGTCGGCTATTACAACCTGGCTGCAGCCTCGTTCGGCTTTCAGGCCGGCGCCCAGAAGACGTCGCTCATCATCATGTTCATGAAAGACCTCGTCCTGGAGAAGTTTCAGAAGAGCAGCGGCTTCGAGTTGGGCGTGGACGCCAATGCCACCCTCGTGACGGTGGGAGCGCAGGGCTCGTTGGATACCACCAAGCTCGGCGAGCCGATCCTGGCCTTTGCTTTCGGGCAACGGGGGCTGATGGCCGGGGTCACGTTGGAAGGCGCAAAGTTTACGAAGCGGGATCTGAAATAACAACGCCTGTGCGCGAGCGCATGGCGACGTCGAATAGGAGGAGTGGTCGTGGAGAAGCGACGCTTGACGAGCCTGGCCTTGATGGGGTTGGGTTTGCTGGCTGGGTGTGCGGCGGTTCAGCTCAATCCGGGCGCGGCGCAGGTTCGGGTCACGACGAACGAACCGCAGGGCTGTAAGTACCTGGGCGAGGTCACGGGCAATCAGGGGAACTTCTTCACGGGCGGGTTCACGAGCAATGCCAATCTGGAGACCGGCGCGCGCAATGAGATGAAGAACGAAGCGGCGAAACTCGGTGCCAATACGGTGCAGATGCTCACGAACCGGGCCGGTCAAACCGGCAGCATGAGCTTGGCCGGTGGGACGGGAGGCGGCAGCATGGAGCAGACCAACGTGACCTACACGGGCGTTGCCTACAAATGCCCGGAACCGAAATAGCGACCGTTGGAAAAACGTCTCCTGGTTTTTATGCCGTCTCTGATGCGCTGATTTGAAAGACCTGCCGATCCTCAAGCCGGACCGCCGTGAGTTGTTGCCCCCAGACATACCCACTGTCCAAGAGCAGCAGATTGTCTTGGATGTGCAGGCCCAGGGCTGCCCAGTGGCCGCAGACGACGGTCGTCTCGGCGCTTTGGCGATTCGGCACGTGAAACCAGGGCATGAAGCCTTGGGGCGCGGCTTGCGGCGATCCTTTGTAGGATAGCCCCATGTCCCCTTCCGGGGAACAGACTCGCAACTTAGTCAAGGCATTGGCGATGACGCCGAGGCGTTCATGGCCGGTCAAGCTCTCGGTCCAGCGGCGCGGTCCGCTGTTTTCCTTGTAGCCCACCTCATATAAGTACGTCAGGAATTCGCGGTAGTGCGGCGATCGCAGGGTGGTCTC
This sequence comes from Nitrospirota bacterium, assembly GCA_004296865.1. Classification (GTDB taxonomy): domain Bacteria; phylum Nitrospirota; class Nitrospiria; order Nitrospirales; family Nitrospiraceae; genus SCVQ01. The sequence continues at coordinate 1,334 of SCVQ01000422.1, read as the reverse complement.
CACTTCCTGCGCCAATTGCCGGGCCTGGATGGCGGTCCATTGGGGCACAAGCCCTGCGTGCACGAGGACAAAGCCATCGGCGGCGTGCAGGAGGGGTTGTCGGCGGAGCCACAGGAGCAGTGCGTCTCGGTCCGGGGCCTCCAAGACATCGTACAGCGTGTCTTTGCGGCCAAGTTGAGTCACGCCTGCCGCGACGGCCAGCAAGTGCAGGTCGTGATTGCCGAGGACCGTGACCGCGGCTTCGCCGAGTCCCTTCACGTATCGCAGTACGGAGAGGGAGTCCGGCCCTCGATTGACCAGGTCGCCGACGAACCAGAGCCGATCCCGGCTCGGATCGAAGGGGAATTGTTCGATCAGCCGTTGGAGAGCGGAGAAGCAGCCTTGGATGTCGCCGATCGCGTAAGTTGCCATATCACTGTCGCGGCTGTGAGGGGGGCATTTCCCGAACAGGATCAGCGGGAAGAGCCAGTTGGATTTGCGCGGGTTGCTGGCGCGATCCGACAAAATAGTCCCGCACGTCTTGAGTCAAGGCCTCGACATCCACACCCATGTAGTGGGGAGGCACGTGGGAGAATCGTGTCAGGCCGTAGCGAGCCAGTTTCTCGGCCGAGGCCGATGCCCCGAGCGCCCGTTTGAAATTTGCTGCGGCGATCTGGATGAGGGCCTGGAAGAAATTGCCCTGCTGTGTCTTGGTCCCTGCCATGTGCCACAGGCTTTCGAAGGTGTCGTGGCACTCCCACCAATAGGCGAAGTTGTAGAGATCGATGCCGTAGCGGTAGGCCTCGGAGTCGGGCCATGCGTCCGGCGAAAATGCCGGAGGTGTGGCCTCTGCGGATCCGTAAGAATGCCCACGCGGATCGCGCCGGGGGTGCGGCGTGCTCCCTGGCACGAAGCGGTAGCAGGGGAAGGGCTGGTGCGAGTAGCGTGGCCAGTCGGCAGAGAGCAGGCTCGGCTCGTACGTACCCGATTCGTGCATGAGCACAGGGTATCGCGTCGGTGATCGGGACGCAAGAGCTGGACGCCGGTAAAGGCGTCAGGGCTTACGTTCGTTCGGCAACGACGTTGCGACGCCGCCCTGGATGGGGGCAAGAAGGCAGAACCCGCAGAAACTGGACCAGTTCCTCGGCGGGCAGCGGTGTACTGACCAGGTAGCCCTGTAGTTCGTCGCAGCCTTGCTCGCGCAGGAAGGTCATCTGCGACTCCGTCTCGACGCCTTCGGCCAGGACGCGCAGGTTGAGGCTGTGGGCCATGGCGATAATGGCGGTGGTGATGGCGGCGTCGTCTGGATTGCTGGTCACGTCCCTGATGAACGCGCGGTCGATTTTGAGGGTGTC
>SCVQ01000421.1 GCA_004296865.1 Nitrospirota bacterium | reverse complement strand
CAAGATTCGCTCGATCAGACGCGGCAAATCCTCGCGTCGATGGTTGAACCGAAATTCCATCTCCTTCAGGTAGAGGACAAAATGACTCCGTCGGATGCCGTAGTACCGCCGCAGTTTGGTCTTCGCAAAGCCCCAGAAGTTCTCGATCCCGTTAATGGGCCGACGGCGACTGTGGGCAAACGTCTGCTCGTGCAGGATCCGGTAGTGCCGATACCCATCGGTGAGCAAACCATCATAGCTGCGGAATCCATCCGAGTAAATGGTGCTCCCGCGCGGGACCTTTTGTCGGATGATCCGTCGCAGCCCCGCCCGGGTCACATTGGGGACCGGCCGGGTGTACACGCGGCCGCGCCGCTTCAGGAGCCCAAAGACAACCACTTTGCCTTGAACAGCTCGGCCGCGCAGATGCTTGCGGACGCCCCCGAAGTAGCTCTCATCGACGTCAATTTCTCCATCCAGCCGGGCCTCCGTCTCGCACGCCTGGACCAATGCTCGACGAATCAACAGGTAGATGCGCTCGGCGGTGTGACGATTGACACCGATTTCCTGCGCGGCCCGGTTGGCGGGGACCTCCAAAGCAAAGAGCCGAATCAATGCCCGGAGTTGTCGGGTCGACAAATGCGTCCTGGGCAACAAGGAAGAGGCCATGCTTCAGCATAGAAAGACTTCCAAAACTAGACAAGCTCCTAAAACAATAAAGCCGTCCTCCGGGCCTTTCACGAACTTTCTCAAGGATACCATGATCTCGGTCAATCACCTCGTCATGCGCCTCGCCGCCGGGGGACGCGCCATCACCATACTGGACGGCATCTCTCTTGAGATCCCGCACAAGCAGATGGTCGCCATCGTGGGGCCCTCCGGAAGCGGCAAATCCACCTTGCTGGGGTTGATCGCCGGATTGGATAAACCCACCTCCGGCTCGATCCTGTTGGACGGAGTAGAGATCACGGCTCTGGCCGAGAGCGACATGGCCCGCTACAGGAGACAGCACATTGGGTATATCTTTCAATCCTTCCATCTGATCCCCACGCTGACCGCCTTGGAGAATGCCGCGGTGCCGCTGGAGTTGAACGGCGACTCCAAGGCCAGAGAACGTGCGGCGGAATTGCTTGTGTCGGTCGGGCTGGGAGACCGGCTGGGACACTATCCGGTGCAACTCTCCGGCGGCGAGCAGCAGCGGGTGGCCGTAGCCCGCGCCTTTTCCTGCCGCCCACCGATCCTCCTGGCCGACGAGCCGACCGGCAATCTGGATTCGGCCACAGGCCGCCAAGTGATCGACCTCTTGCTCAACCTCAACCGAGACCAAGGCAGCACCCTCGTCCTCGTGACCCACGACCCAGTCCTGGCTTCCTATGCCGAACGGATCGTCACACTCCGTGACGGCCGGATCGAATCTGATACCCCCGTCAAAGACCAGTCGTGACAGCCTTTTCATTCAAGATGGCCTGGCGGGAGACACGGGCGGCCTGGCGGCACTTCCTCTATTTTTTTATCTGCATTGCGTTGGGGGTGGGCGCGCTGGTCGGCGTGGGCCTCTTTGCGACCAACGTCGAGCGGGCCGTCACCACGGAGGCGCGGGGCCTCATGGCCGGCGACCTGGAAATCCGCCTGACCCGGCACTTAAGTCAGGCAGGGGAGTCGGTCCTCACATCTCTTGCGGACCGGGGAATCGAATCCACTCATGTCAGTGAGCTTGTGGCAATGGCGGCTTCGGTCGGCGAGGGGCCGAGCCGGCCGACGCAGATCGTCGAGTTGAAAGCGGTCGAGGCCGGCTATCCGTTTTACGGCCAGATGAAAGTCGAGCCGGCCCAGCCGCTCGCCGAACTACT
>SCVQ01000420.1 GCA_004296865.1 Nitrospirota bacterium | reverse complement strand
GGTGGTGGCTGACTTCCATCAGACATTCACAGATACTCGTGGAAGTCTCGCTGGAGAAGACCGTTGGCTGGTTCTGCAACCACGGACAGGTCTGATCGTACGAGGAACCAGATGAGTTTTTCTCAGTCCCTCGCCACGCACTTCCCCAACGCCTTGCCCGCCGAGCTGTTCGTCAGGCGCACCTATGAAGCGCTCTGGCGCCTGGGATTCGTCAAGGCCAACACCTTCGCCGGTATCGGCCTGTGTCGGGACGAGCTGACGCGCCCGCTGGCCGAGGAGATCGAGAAGACGTGGGGGGAGGCCTTCAACTTTTCCGGCCTGGCCGGCATGCTGTACCTCGGGAAAGCCGGCTTCACCGCGTCGCTGCACCACGCACCGGACGAAGAAGGCTCCACGCGGCATGTGTATTTCGCACTCCCTCACATCGGCATCATGCCCGACGGCCGGATCGGGTTGTGCAATCGGCCCGGTCAACTCAAGCCATCCCCTGCCTGCGGAGCCCTCGTGGCATTCCTGAACGAACTGACCACCGGCTCGATCCGGGTGAATCTGGACATGGACGATATCGAGCTCAGTTTGTTGAAGCAACGGTTGATCCCCAAGCTCCAGTACGGACAAGTCCCTGAACTGGTCGCCCTGACGAAGATCGCGCAAACCGCCATCCGGGAGGACCTGGAACGGTTGATTCTCTTGACCCTGGGCCCTTCGCACAACCACTATGCCGTCCTCTCCGGCATCCAGATTCACGGCCCGCAGCAACAGACCTTCGTGTGGCCATGCGAGCCCTACGCCGTGGTGGACGGAGTGCGCCACCCGATTACGTTGCCCTCTCCTTCCCCTGTCGAACTCGGCATCGACTAATCCGTCGGCATCCGACGCTCGCGGACGCCTTGGTCCTCCTGTTTCGAACGGTCCTGCCAGGCTGCGACCTTGACTCTTTCCTGATTGGTGGCCTACCTTACACCCTGTCGTTCAGTTCCTAGGAAACCGAGAAACCGTCCGGACCACCTGTTTATGGAACTTCTCCTAACTGTGCCAGGGAGGGGCGAAGCATAGTGGAGTCGGCCGTCCTTCTCTTCCACACCTTCCTGCTGCGCCCCTATGTCTTTGTGTTTCTCCTCGCCTTCCTCTTCTGTGCCCAGCGGCTCCTGGGATGGCGGCGCACTGGGTTGTTTTTTCTCGTCACCTGGTTCACAGCCTTCGTGTGTGAATTTTCTTCGATCCGGACCGGCATCCCCTTCGGCTGGTACTTCTACACCAACTCGACGATCGACCAGGAACTGTTCATTTTCGGCGTCCCATTCTTCGATTCCCTCTCGTTTTCCTTTCTGCTTTATGCCAGCTACTGCCTGGCACTTCTGTTTCTCCTTCCGGCTCGGGCCACCGACGGGCCGGCCCCAGTGAACGTGCTGCAACGGTCCACCTGGCCCGCCTTCATGTTTCATGCGAAAGTGCGCACCTCTTGGCCAGTCCTCAAGCTCACCGTGCTGTTCTTCACCTTCATCGACATCATCATCGACCCGGTTGCGCTCCGCGGCGAACGGTGGTTTCTCGGAAAGATTTATTACTACCCCGATCCCGGCGTGTACTACGGCGTCCCCCTCGCCAACTTTGCCGGCTGGGCTGCGGTGGGACTGATCGCGTTGTCAGGTTATTTCGTCCTGGACCGGCGGCTGTCGCCGGCCTCCACCCACACGGAGGGAGCCGACACAGTGATGACCGGTAACGTGCTTTTGGGCGTGGGCCTTTACTATGGAGTCCTGGCCTTCAACCTGGGGGTCACCTTCTGGATCGGCGAATATCAACTCGGCATGACCGGCTTGCTGATTTTTCTCCCCCTCAGCGCCTTGCTCTTCTTGCGTCTGCTGAACCGCCTCCCCGCGCCAAGCCTGCACCCAGCACAGTATCCAGGGCCAGAGAGCAACCAGTAACGACTATCTAGACCCGCCGCTGAGACTTGGCGGAGCCCCGCGAACTCTGTATACTGGCCTTGAGGTTTCTTCTTTAAAGAAGGTGTGCCCTGACCACAAAAACCAAAAGCTGGCTTGGCCTTCTGGCCCTCCTCATCCTCGCGGCAGCCGTGGCCGGCGGATGGCTCGGCTATACGATGTTCCGCACCGGTTTCAGCGCCAAGGCGGAACCAGGCGCGCTGGAAATCATGATGGCGCGGCAAGTCCGCCACCTGGCCATTCCCCTGTCGCAACGGAACGCCGCCAATCCCATCCCCGACTCTCCGGCTATCCTGCAAGAAGCGCGGCAGCACTTCGCCGACCATTGCGCCACCTGCCATGCCAACGACGGGAGCGGCGACACCCCGATCGGCAAAAACGTCTATCCCAAGGCGCCGGACCTGCGCAAAG
>SCVQ01000043.1 GCA_004296865.1 Nitrospirota bacterium | reverse complement strand
CCGTGGAATTGGCCGGCACAGACTTGAGCACGACCGAGTTGGCGCCGATCTTCACGTTGTCGCCGATCTTGATCCCGCCGAGTATCTTGGCCCCGGCACCGACCACGACGTGGTTGCCGAGCGTCGGATGGCGCTTGCCGTGCTCTTTACCGGTCCCCCCCAGCGTCACACCTTGGAAGAGCGTCACATAGTCGCCGATCTCCGCCGTCTCACCGATGACCACCCCCATCCCGTGATCGATGAAAAAGCTCTTTCCGATCTTGGCTGAAGGATGAATCTCGATTCCCGTCAGCCAACGGGCCAGCTGCGAGATGGCGCGCGGGATGAACGGCACCCCATGCACCTTCAGCCAGTGGGAAATGCGATAGGCCAGCAACGCATGGAAGCCCGCATAGGTCAGGATCACTTCCAGCGTGCTGCTTGCCGCCGGGTCCCGATCGAAGACGGCCCGTAAATCTTGTTTGATGACTTTGAACATTAGGGCTTTACGACTTGCTAACTGGTTCTATCAAACAGATGGCCTGGGCCGCAATGGCCTCTTCTCTGCCGATGGCGTCATCCAGCCCTTCTCCGCTTTTCACCTTCACGTTAACTTGCCCGAGCTCGATCTTCAACACTTCCGCGAGCCGCGCTTGCATGGCCGCCAGGTGAGGGCCAAGACGGGGTGCCTGCGCGATGATGACCGTATCCAGGTTCACCAACCGATAGCCTTTCTTCCCGAGCAAGCCGTTCACTTCTTCCAGAAGAAGCAGGCTGGAAATATTCTTGTACTTCGGATCGGAACTCGGATAGTGCTTGCCCAAGTCCCCCTCCCCCATCGCGCCAAGCATGGCATCGCACACCGCATGGGCCAAGGCATCCGCGTCCGAGTGGCCGACCAAGCCCTGCGTGTGAGGAATCTCGACCCCGCCCAAGATCAGCTTACGGTTCGGCCCCAACGGATGAATGTCATAACCTAGTCCGACTCGCATTCTACAACTTCCTCGTCGTGCTCTGTGCCGAGTGACCAGTCACAATGGGCGACCCGTCACACATCATGTCCTTGCCGCGCCGCCAGGATCGCCTCGCCGATCGCCAGGTCCTCCGGCCGTGTGATTTTGATGTTCTCTCCGCTGCCCTCCACGACGGCGACCGGATAGCCGAGCCGCTCGACCAACTGCACGTCGTCGGTTCCGTGAAAGCCGTCGATGTCGGCCTTGCGGTGGGCCTCCTGAAACCGCGCCAGGCGAAACGCCTGCGGGGTCTGCGCAAGCCAGAGCTGCCCACGATCCACCGTCTTTTCGATCAGTCCATCGGCGCCTACCTGTTTGACCGTGTCCCGCATCGGAATCGCCACCACCGCCGCTCCGTGCCGGGCTGCGGCCTCCACGACCCGCTGCACCATGTCCGGCGTTACGAATGGACGCACGGCGTCGTGGACGAGCACGACTTCCACCTCCTCCTCATCGACGGCGGCGAGCCCGTGGCGCACAGAATCCTGCCGCTGCGCGCCGCCGGCGACGATTTTCGTGACTTTCTTGAACCCGTAGGGAGCGACGATCTCGCGCAGGCAGAATTCGCGGTCGGCCTCCGGGACGGCGAGGATAATGGCCTCGACACAGGACGACGCTTCCAGCGCCCGGAGGGAATGGACGAGAATGGGCACGCCTCCCAGCGTCAGAAACTGCTTGGGGACATGCCCCCCCATGCGAAGCCCACGCCCGGCGGCCGGCACGACGGCAACGGTGCGGTTAGCCACGCGCGACCTGGGACTCTTCCTTTTCGGTCTCTTCCTTGAGGCGCGTGAAGATCATCCGCCCCGCCGTCGTCTGCAACACGCTGGTCACGACCACGTCCACGTTCCGCCCGATGCAGCGCTTGGCGTTGTCCACCACGATCATCGTTCCGTCGTCCAGGTAGGCCACCCCCTGCCCGGCCTCTTTCCCTTCCTTCAGCACGAACACCCGGATGGTCTCGCCGGGCAGGACGACCGGGCGCAGGGCATTGCACAATTCATTGATGTTCAGCACCCGGACCCCCTGGAGCTCCGCGACCTTGTTCAGATTCAGATCGTTCGTGATCACCTTGGCGCCGACCTTCTTGGCCAGCACCACGATCTTGGCGTCCACTTCCTTCACGTTCGGGAAATCGTCGTCCACGATGCGCACGTCGATGTCCACCATCTTCTGAATCTTGTTCAGAACGTCCAGCCCACGGCGGCCTCGCGCGCGCTTCAGACCATCGGAGGAATCGGCGATGTGCTGGAGTTCGTGCAAAATGAACTGGGGGACCAGGAAGGTGCCCTCCAGAAATCCCGTCTCGCAGAGGTCCGCCACACGTCCGTCGATGATCACGCTGGTATCAAGAATCTTATTATTGCTGGTTACGCCGGCGTGCTCCACGTGCGTGACGGGCCCCGAGAGTTTTTCCATTCCGAATTTCGATCCGAGCATGATGCCTAGATAGGGCAAGCCGAGGAGGAACGCGAGCCCGCCGATGTGAAACAGAAACGTTTCCACGTCGAAAATAGCGCTGCCCACCCACTCGACCAGCCCGGTCAATACGAGCCCGATCGCCAACCCGGCGGTGCCCCCCACCACAATACCGAATGACGCCCGCTGCAGCCCATATTCCACCAGCAGGATAAGCCCGCCGGTCACGGCTCCAATGACAAACCCCGTGACCAGGATTTGTCCCGAAGCTTCTTCGCTCCGCAAGAACAGGGCCATTCCAGCCAGGGCACTTAAAAGCACGAAACTAATACGTCGTGCCATATCGTCACCCCCTTTCGATCACGCATGCTACCATCGACCCACGCGGCCCACGCAACGCGTAGGAATTACGGTTTTAACGTGACGTAGGTCGTTCGCCCCTGACGCTTGATCAGGAGCAGAGCCGCTTCATCCTTGCCGATCTTGGCGGCGACTTTCTCGTAGGCTTTCAAATTGGCGACCGTCTTCCGGTTCACCTCCAGAATGATGTCGCCCTCTTTGATGCCCGTCTCCTCTGCAATGCTGCCGGGTCGGACCTGCACGACGACCACCCCGCGCTCGCCGGCGGCCAGTCCGAGACGGCCCGCCAGATCGGCGGTCAACTCGCGCGCGTCGAGATCGGAGAGGAGCCCGGCTGGTCTGGCCGACTCCCCGCTCTCCTCGCCGGCCTGCGCAACTTGCTTCGGCTGTTCCGCAATCGCAACCTCCACCATGCGCATGGTCTTGTCCCGGAGGAATTTTACCACGGCCTTCTTGCCGACTATCGTCTGCGCTACCGCATTCCTGAGCTGCGTGGGATTCTCGACCGGCTTGCCGTCAAATTCCAGGATGACATCCCCGCGCTCGAGCCCGGCGCGCTTGGCAGGGCTGCTCTCCAGCACATCGCTGACCAGGACCCCCTTGGACTCCGTCACGCCGAATTGCGCGGCCAATTCGGGGGAAAGTTCCTGAATGGAGACCCCCAGCCAGCCTCGGACCACCTTGCCGCTCTTGACGAGTTGGTCGAGAATCGAGCGCGCCATGTTGCTGGGCACCGCAAAGCCGATCCCCATATTGCCCCCGCTCTGACTGAAGATGGCGGTGTTGATCCCGGCCAGTTCGCCGCGCGCGTTCACCAACGCGCCGCCCGAATTGCCGGGGTTGATGGCCGCATCGGTCTGGATGAAGTCTTCGTACTCGGCGATGCCCATGCTGGCCCGCCCGACCGCGCTCACGATGCCCAACGTGACGGTCTGGGTCAGCCCGAATGGATTGCCCACGGCCAGGACGAATTCCCCCACTTCCAACTTGTCCGAATCCGACCAGGGAATCGTCTGCAACCCTTCCGCCTCGATCTTGAGCACCGCCAGGTCGGTTTTGGCGTCGGTCCCGATCAACTTGGCCTTGAACTCGCGCTTGTCGGAGAGAAACACCTTGATCTCATCGGCTTTGCTCACCACATGGTTGTTGGTGATGATCAAGCCATTGGGGTCCACGATCACGCCCGATCCCAGGCTCCGTTCCTTCCGTTCCCGCGGGGCTTCAAAGCGCCGGAAGAACTCATCCCCGAAGAACCGGCGAAAGAGGGGGTCATCGAACGGCATGGCATGGGGTCCTTCTCCCCCCTTGCCGGACCGCGTGGTGAAGATATTCACCACGGCCGGGGTGACGGCTTTGGCAACCTGCACGAAATTGCGATCCACGCCGACCGGCGCCGGAGGCGGCATGGCCGCCGGGACCGGCTTCACCGGCGCTTCCGGAACGGCGTGGCCGAACGGCAGCCAGCCCAGGTCCGAAGCCACCACGACGCCGATCAGGATCCCGACGCCCACCAGCAACAGACTGACCACCAGGGAGGTCCGGCGCCGGGGTCCGGGCTTGAAGAGATCGTATCCGCTCATTCTTCGTCTCTCCCACCGAAAGCCATGGTTTGCAGGGTCGCGCGGGTCACCGGATCTCCCCGGCATAAATACCCATGACCGTCTGCAGGAACTTGATGGCGTCTTTCTTGGGGCGCTGGAACGAATTGCGGCCGATGATGGACCCGAACCCGCCTCCGTCACGAATGGCGCGGGCTTCCTCGAAGACATTGTTGTCATCGCTCTTGGCGCCGCCCGAGAAGATCACGATCCGGCGACCGGCAAACGCGCTCTGCACCACGTGTCGCACGCGCTCGGTGAGAGTCTTGATCGGAATCTTCTCGGCCTCATACACTTTTTTCGCCGCGGCTTGTTCCAGGTGCGCCGTCGGCAGCTTGACTTTGATGATGTGGGCTCCCAGTTGCGCCGCAATGTGGGCCGCATAGGCCACCACGTCGATCGCCGTTTCCCCTTCCTTGCTCAGCGCGGCCCCTCGCGGATAGGACCAGACGACGACCGCCAAGCCGACACTTTTCGCTTCCTCCGCGATCTCCCGGAGTTGCTGGTACATCGGCACGCAGTGGACCGAGCCCGGATAAATCGTAATCCCGATGGCGGAACAGCCGAGGCGCAGGGCATCCCTGACGCTGCCGGTCACGGCCGGGAGGGGATCCTCGTCGTCATGCAGCACATCGTGGTTGTTCAGCTTCAGGATCAGCGGGATCGCGCCCGCGTAGCGGCTCACCCCGGCTTCCAGGAACCCGAGGGGCGCCGCATAGGCATTGCACCCCGCTTCGATGGCCAGTTCGAAATGATACTGCGGATCGTAGCCTGGCGGGTTGGGCGCAAAACTCCTGGCCGGTCCATGCTCAAAGCCTTGATCGACCGGCAGGATCACCAGACGACCGGTCCCTCCCAGCTTGCCGTGGTCGAGCAGGCGAGCGAGGTTTGTCCGCGTACCCGCATTGTCACTCCCGTACCAGTTGAGAATCTCTCGAAC
>SCVQ01000005.1 GCA_004296865.1 Nitrospirota bacterium | reverse complement strand
TACTTCCGCGGACAGGCGCTCCGGCAGCAGCTCCAGCTGGTCCAAGCGATGGTCGGGATCCGTCGTGACCTGCGGCAGCTCGCAGAGACGCGATTCCGCTTAGGCCTGGATAATGACCTCGCGGTGAAGCAGGCTGTCGCGGAATTGGAAGCGGCCAACAAGCGCGAAGCCGGTGTCCGGGATCAGTTGGATGTCCAGCGACACTTGCTCAGCCGGCTGGCCGGTAAGGGGCCTGATTTCGCGAAGCACCTTTTCACTGGCCCCATGGTCATCCCAGAACAGATTCCGGTGCCCGACCACCTTTCGATCGGGCTGTTGGTCCATCGTCCGGATCTGGCCGCCGCCCTCTATCGGGCCGACTCGGCGGCACGGTTGGTCAAGGTTGCCAAGACACAATTTTTGCCGACGATCGACCTGACGGGCTTCGTCGGGTTCAATGCCCTGACCCTCTCCAAAGGCGCCAACCAACTGGGCAATTTGCTGTTTTCAGGGCAGAGCTTCGCCTATGGCTTGGCTCCGGGCTTTCGCCTCCCCTGGTTCGAAGGGGGGCGGCTGCGAGGTGAGCTGGCTGCGCAACGGGCCGAATACGATGCGGCCGTGGAACTTTATAATGAGACGTTGCTGGACGCCATGCGGGAGGTGGCGGACAGCTTGAGTGCCTGGCAAGCCACTCGCGAGATGCTTGAGGCGCACCGCCGACTGCTGGCGTCGCTCGGCGACGATTGGCGCCTGGCCAAGGTGCGCCTCACGAGCGGGCTGGACGACGACCGGGAAGTGTTGCGGCATCGGCATCCAGTCTTGGAGCAGGAATATGCGCTGAAGGCATTGGAAAGCGATCAATTGGTCGCCATGGTCGATCTCATCGAAGCACTGGGCGGCGGGTACCACAATCCGGACGTCCAGAACAGACCCACACAGAAACCCGGCTGAGGCTATGAACACCACGACACCTCCTTCACCAAAACTCCATCCCAAAGCCATTCGGGCCAGACGGAACCGCCGGCTGTTGCTGGTGGCCGGTCTGCTCGCCGCTGCCGGCCTCGCGTATGGCTGGCAGTGGTGGTCCTACGACCGTTTCTGGGTTCGGACCGATAATGCGTATGTCACGGGCAATCTGGTCTCCGTCGCCGCACAGGCATCGGGCATCATCACGCAGGTGCTGTTCGAGGAAACGCAGTTTGTGAACAGGGGCGATCTCGTGATCCGTCTCGATGAGCACGAAGCCTCCGCGGCTCTGGGGCGAGCGCGAGGGCGTCTCGGCGAGGAAGTGCGTCGGATTGCCGCGTTGTTCAAGACTCGCAAACAGCTCGAGGAAAAAGTGTCGGCTCGGATGGCCCAGCTTACCCTCGTCCGCCACGATATGGAGCGGTATCAACTGGCCTCGCCGAGCGGGGCGGTCTCGAAACAGATTTTGCAAAACGCTGCCGACAAGATCCGGGCGCTGGAGGCCGAGGTTCGGGAAACCCAGGCGGAACTCGATGTGCTCGATGCGCAAGTGGGAGGCACGAGCATCATGGACCATCCAGCCGTCGAGTTGGCCAAGCATGAACTGATCAAGGCCTACCTGGAATACAAACGACAGCAGATCCTGGCGCCGGTGTCCGGGTACGTGGCCAAGCGGAAGGCCCAGGTAGGGGATCGAGTCAAGCCGGGCACCGACCTGATGACGATCGTCCCATTGGATCACCTCTGGGTCGAGGCAAACTTGCGGGAGACGGAGCTGCAATTGGTGCGGCCCGGCCAGCCCGCATTGGTGAGCGTCGATTTATATGGCACGCGCCAAACGTTTCATGGAACCGTCGAAGGGCTGGTCCCCGGCACCGGGAGCGCGTTCGCCTTATTGCCTCCCGACAATGCCACCGGCAACTTCATTCACATCGTTGAGCGTGTGCCGGTACGCATCGCGCTCCCCCAAGATGAGATCCGGGCGCATCCCATCCGACCCGGACTCTCGACGGTCACGCAGATCAAGATTACCGAGTCCGGCCAGTCCGTCTGGTCCTCGCTCGCCACTACGGCTACCGCGGAATATGAGACGGATATCTATGCGGATGAGCTCCCATCTGCGGAATCCCTGGCTCAAACTGTGATGACGACGAATCTGGCTTCGGAAGGCGCAGGGGATCGAGCACAGGTGAAGTCGGGGGACCACGACGGGCGTGGCGTAGCGCCCCTCAACAATGGCAACAGCTCAAAGCGCGACAGAGGACCATCGAAAGAACCGGCGTCAGGGGCGATCATGCGAGAAGGGACGCTGGGGGTGGATGTTGAGGCCCAAGGCCACAACGGATCAAGAAGAATGATCACACCAGAACACCGAGTGGACAGATGAACTCCAGTGAGTAGCCGCCATGATGCATGTCATGCTGAGTCCGATCATGCTCATCGCTCTTATCGCCCTGACCACCATCGCACAGGGTCAATCTACTGGCTCGGAAAACACACGTCAATCAAGTCCATTGGAAGCCCCTGCCGTGACGCGCACGCCGGGGAATTCCGGCGGAGGGCTCCGACATGGAGAACGTGGCTTCACGCCAGAATCTCATGTCCCACCCCACAGCCCGGATCTTGGTTTACCGACATTTCCGCTCTCTCCCTCAATCGGACCCGGATCGGGATCGCTGGGGCCGGAAGCAGGACGCGGCCCGTCACGACCGAGATCAAGTCCCGAGCCAGGAAACGAAGGGGCAACGGCCGGCATGGGGAGACGGTAGGCCACGTAACATCAATGGTAGCACTCAAGTGCTTTGACGCTGGCAGCCTCAAAGCCGGACTAATGGGAGAGAGGTTGCGATGGGGGACGATCACGTGAAAATCTTGGTGGTGGAAGATCATGATGCGGTGCGTGCCCAACTGTGTCTGGACCTGCAAGAGGCTGGTTATCAAGTGGAGGAAGCCTGTGGCGGCTATGAGGCGCTTATCCGGATGGGTGAGGAGGGGCATCAAATCGTACTCACCGACTATCACATGCCTGGGATGGATGGGCTGCAGTTTCTCAAGATCGTCAAGGTCTGGTGGCCGCAGACACCGGTCATCTTCGTTTCCGGTGAGCAACTGGAGTCCGGCCGCCAGGCCTTGGATTATGGAGCCTATGCCTGGGTTCCTAAGCCCTGGGATGCGTACCAGTTGCTGCAAGCTGTTCATGGCGCGCTGGAACTCGTCACCTGTGGTACGGGGGAGGTAAGCGCTGGGACTGATCGTGGCCAGAAACCGAACCAAGTGTAGGCT
>SCVQ01000419.1 GCA_004296865.1 Nitrospirota bacterium | reverse complement strand
GGCAGCATGAACATATTTGCAACTATTGTCGCTGGAGTTACTGTTTTTGTCCTTGGGCAAATTCTGCTTAAGTTGGTGATCGAGCCAATCCAGAAGCTGCGCGAAGCAATTGCTGAGGTTGCCTTTCGCCTCGCAAACGATAACGTCGTGATCCATAACGCGGAAACCGTGGCAAAGGAGCAAGCCGAGGCCGTGTTCTCGGATTTCAGGCAACTCGGTGCGCGTCTTGTTTCCGAGCAGCAATTGATTCCATTCTATTCACACCTTCGCAAATTGTTCTCATTGCCGGATCAGGACAATATTGGAAAGGCTGCGGAAAGGCTTTTCCAAATTCCAAATCATATGTACGGAAATCATCCTGAAAAATACTATCGCCTTGATCTTTACCGTATCGAGGTTTGTGAACTGCTTCAGCTTCAGGACCCAATCCGTAGTGGCATGTCAAAACAGGAACTGGTGGATGCTATTCAAGAACTTCGAAAGAAGAACGCATAACAACAGCCTCAACCCGGACCGGCTTTTTCGCTGGCGCTACAAAGCCGGCTGGTTAAGCTGAACGTCATCACCCTCGAAGACAAGGTGACCATTCACAACGCTTTTCCAGACAGAGGGTTCAAGATATGAAACTCGATTATTACCCCGATACGGACTCGCTCTACATCGATCTCTCCGAGCGGCCAAGCGTCGAAAGACGGGAGATTTCTGAAGGCATCGTTCTCGATTACGATGCCGAAGGACATCTTGTGGGTATCGACATCGACAATGCTAGCCGAAAGGTCGATCTGAAGCAGCTTACACTCAGCAAGCTACCACTGATTGTGCAGACTATTTCTGCTAACTCGGCGCTTCAAACCGATCACTTACCTCGCTGGCTGAGTTTGAGCGTTAGACAGTGACCAGTCGGTTTGACGGTCGCCTCAGTCATCATCAACCACCGCCCTTGACGTCTCTCCGCCGGCAAGAGGATCGCGGTCTCACCACTCTGCGCCGAGACGATCCACAATCACCTCATGGACGACGGCGTAGGGGCCGAGCGTGGCCAGATACAGGGCCGTCTCGGCGATGTCGTAGGGGCTGATCTTCTGGCTCCTGATGATCTCGTCCGGCGAGGCATCCACCAGCTCATCGGCCACGCCGCCCGGACAAATGGCGCTCACCTTGATCTTATGCTGCCGCCCTTCGTCGGCCAGCGACTTCGTCAATGCCATGATCCCGTGTTTCGACGCACTGTAGGCGCCGGTTCCGGCCCAGGCCTGCACGCCGGCCACGCTGGCCATGTTGATGATGAGGCCGCCGCTGTTGTTTCGCATCTGGCGAAACCCTGCCCGGCAGCAGAAAAAGGTGCCCCGTAAGTTCGTATTGATCACCTCGTCGAAGGCCTGGGCGCTGGTCTCGGCGATTCGCCCTCCGCCCCCGATCCCGGCGTTGTTGACCAGTATGTCCAGCCGGCCAAAGCGACGCACGGTCTCACGGATGAGCCGGTCCACCTGCGACTCGTCGGACACGTCCGTTTGGACGGCCATCGCCTCGCCGCCGCGCTCCCGGATCTGCGCGGCCACTTGATCGCACAGGGCCTTGCGTCTCGCGGCCACCACCACACGGGCCCCTTCCTTGGCAAACGTCAGCGCGATCGCCTTGCCGATCCCGCTGCTGCTCCCCGTCACAATGGCCACTTTCTCCTTCAAACGTTCCATGCTGCCCCGCAAACGTTCCATCGCTGCTCCTCTTGTGTTGAGCCACCGGCCCGTGCCGGTTCGCCCGCAACACGTTCCCAGTTGCTTTCGGCTCGGTATCCTTCGTATCCTGGCGACTATTGTAAGCAGATGACGGGGCTGTGCACCACATCTTCTTCACGATCGGCCGATGGATAGACGCATCCTGAACATCAACTGAAGGAGCACGGTATGCCTGAAATTACGACCTCCTCTGGCCTGACCTATGAAGACATCACGGTCGGAACCGGACCGGCAGCCAAGGGGGGCCAGACCGTCTCCGTCCACTACACCGGCTGGCTGACAAACGGCACCAAGTTCGACTCCAGCAAAGACCGCAAGCAACCCTTCGACTTTCTGTTGGGCATGGGACAGGTCATCAAAGGGTGGGATGAAGGCGTGCAGGGCATGCAGGTGGGAGGGGTCCGCAAACTGACCATCCCTTCGGCCCTGGGCTATGGGGCTCGCGGAGCCGGTGGCGTCATTCCTCCCCACGCGACGCTGGTCTTCGAGGTGGAGCTGCTCAAGGTCCGGTAACCCCCGTGAACACTGCCCATTTTTTCGCCCCCTGCCCGCGCGGACTGGAACCGGTGCTCGCCGCCGAGCTCATGCACATCGGCGGGAAGGACCTCGCCACGACGCAGGGCGGGGTCGGCTTTACCGGCCCCTTCGACCTCTGTTATAGGGTCAACTTGGAAAGCCGGATCGCCAGCCGCATCCTCTGGCGGGTCTACCAAGGAATCTACCGCCACGAGCAGGACCTGTATGACGCCGCCTATGCGCTCTCCTGGCGGGATTGGTTTTCCCCCAACCGCACGATCAAGATCAAAGTCAGCGCACAGCAATGCCGGCTCAAGAGCCTGGATTTCGTCACCCTCCGCATCAAGGACGCCGTCTGCGACAAATTCACCTCGGTCGCTCGTGCGCGTCCCTCAGTCGACACGCATCGGCCGGACATCCGCATCGACGCGTTTCTGGATCAGAAGACCGTCACGTTGTATCTGGACACGTCCGGGGAACCGCTGTTCAAACGCGGCTTGCGCCGCGCCCAGACCGAGGCGCCGCTCCGCGAGAACCTCGCCGCCGGCCTGCTCATCCTGTCCGGCTGGACGCCGGACCACACGTTGCTGGACCCCCTGTGCGGAGGCGGGACGATCCTGCTGGAAGCCGCCCTCATCGCGAGGAACGTCCCTCCCGGCTTAGGCCGCCGCTTCGCCTTCGAACGATTCAACCACTTTGTTGCCCACGCTTGGCGCGACCTCTGCGAAGCCGGCCGGGCGCGGCAGCGTCGAGAGCGAATCGGCATGATCCACGGAAGCGATCGGGACGGGTCGGCGTTGCAGGCGGCACGGGCCAACTTGGAAGCCGCCGGGCTGGCCCAGGACGTGACGCTCACGCAAGCCGATGTGCTGGACCTCGCCCCGCCGGCCGACGAAGGCATCCTGATCACCAACCCGCCGTATGGCGTGCGTCTGGGCGAAGCCGAACGATTGGCCGAGTTCTACCCGCGCCTGGGTGACGTGCTGAAACAACGATTCGCCGGCTGGCGCGCCTACATCTTCACGGCGGACCAGCGGCTGCCCAAGCTGATCGGGCTGGCGCCCTCCCGCCGCACACCGCTCTTCAACGGGGCGCTGGAATGCCGGCTGTATGAATTCAAGCTCGTGCGCGGGTCGATGCGGCGGGACAAGTTCGACACCCCGCAGCCCGATCCGGCCGGAGGCTGACGACCACCCGATGTCGGCAAGACGCACGCTCGGCGCCAGCTTGTTGTTTCTTCTCCTCTGTCATGGAGCCGTTCCGGCGCCACTGGCCGCAGTGCCCGATGGAAGGCCGCTCGAAGATGCGGTGCCTCAGCCGGTGGTCCCCAAGCTCCAGCGGGAAGTCTACGATGAGCTTGAGCGCTATCTCGCCGGCCGGCAAGCCGCGACACTCCACTCCTTGTCCGAGGCTTCTGCCCTGCCCGCAGAGTTCAAGGCACCCTTCGTCGTTCAGACGCTGCATGCACCCTGGGTTGGAATGACCGCTTTTGAGCGTCATGGATTGCGCCTGGCTTCGCTCGCCCAATCCGGCCCGCACGGCCTCCCGGAGTTGATCGCGGCCATGGGAGAGGGGCCCATGGGAGAGAGGATGGGCCGCGTGGTGGCACCGACTGACATCGCCCCGGCGCCGACGGAGAAGGAAGCCGACATCCAGGTGGCCTACATCGTGGCCGTCCTTCAGCAGGCAGCCCGGTTGCGGGAGCAGGCGTTGCGGAAGCTCAGCCTTGCCGACCGGCAATTCCTCTTCGACCATGCCGCCTCGCTCGCGGAACAGTTCACGCCGCAAGTGTCCGGCTCAGATGAGCGGGCGCAGAGACAGGCCGAGAAGGATCGGCGATTCTCTCAACTGGTCGGCGAACGATTGGATAGCGCCTCCTTGGTTGCCGCGGCCCAGGTCCTGGCGCATTTATCCAACGACGAGTGGCTGAGCCGGGCGCAGGAGAGCTTCCAGGCTCGCCGGCCGCCTCCGACAACGATCCCCGGCATCACCGGAGACATACTGCTGACTCGATCGACCCAGGCCGGCCTGATCGTGATCGGCGGGCCAGGACCCAACAGCTACGAGCTGGATCAGCAAGTGGCCCTGGTCATCGACCTGGGAGGCGACGACCGCTACGAGGGTCTGATCGCATCACCAGCCACAGTCGAACAGGGACTCAGCGTCGTCATCGACCTGGCTGGGAATGACATCTATCGAGCCGCCCCGCTTGGCTTGGCAACCGGCCGTCTCGGCATCGGTCTGCTTGTAGACCGAGCGGGAGACGATTCCTACGAACTGGCTCCTGGATCGGGGGGAACCGGCTTCGCCGGAGTGGGAATCCTCGACGATGCGGCAGGGCACGATCAGTATCGCGGGGCGAGGCTCACCCAGGGAGCGGCTATCGGAGGCCTGGGGTTGTTGATCGATCGGGCCGGTCATGACCGATACACGAGTACCGACTTTTCAATCGGCTTCGGCGGACCGTTGGGCATCGGCGCAGTCATCGACATGAGCGGCGATGACGTCTACCAATGCGGCGAAGGAGCTCCCAGCAGCTACAACGAGGAGGAACATCCGGACGCCAAGCCCGGCGATCCATTGTTCCAGTACGACTGTTTCGGGATGGGGACCGGATCGGGTCAGCGCGTCTTTCCAAAGGATCGTGCCGACTCCTCCTTGGGCGGGTTGGCCGGAGGCTGGGGCCTCGTGATCGACGTGACGGGCAACGACCGCTACCGCAGCGCCAACTTCTCACAAGGCGCCGGGTATTTCTTCGGCGCGGGGATCATGTTGGACTTAAGCGGTCAGGACGACCATGAGGCGGCCCGCTATGGCCAGGCCGCCGGTGCGCATGGCGGCCTGGGGTTGTTCATCGACTACAACGGAAACGACCGCTATGGCTCCACCGGTCCGGTCTACAACGGCGGCGCGGCCTGGGACCGAAGCGTGACCTTGGCCATCGATGCAGGCGCAGGTCACGATGTCTACGATCTTCTTCGATCGAGCGGCCTCGGCTTGGCAGACCATCACGCCTGGGGCCTGTTCATCGAGGAGGGCGGCGCAGACCGCTACCTCGTCCCCCAGGGCATGGGCACGGCGCTCAACAACAGCCTGAGCGGATTCTTCGATCTGGCCGGCGAAGACGACTATGCGACGGTGCCGCAATCCGGTCCAGGCCAACGCGGAAACCAGCGGACGCTGGTCGATCCGACCGGCGCCCTGTTTCAAGATCGGTAGCGAGAGCGCTGATCCGCTCGATCGTCGATCGCGTCGATCACGGCCGCGCAGCGCGATCGGCTGAGCTATAATAAGACGCCTGCCACGAACGGGCAGGAGAAGAAAGGGGCACGGTGCAGACATGGAACGAAGGACGCTGCTCAAAGCCGGGCTGGTCCTGGGCGTAAGCTTGTTTGCCAAGGCCGTGGGTCTGTTACCCGTCCAAGCCAAGGAGTCCACAGACATGAAAGATACATTTGAAGTGATCAAAACCGAGGAGGAATGGAAGAAGCTCCTCGGCGAGGAACAGTTTCAAGTTCTGCGCAAGGCGCATACGGAACCGCCGTTCAAGAATAAGTATTTCGATAACAAGGCGCCGGGTACATACCTCTGCGCCGGCTGCGAGTTGCCCCTCTTCTCCTCGAAAGAAAAATACGACAGCGGCACGGGCTGGCCCAGCTTCTGGAAGCCGATCGCCGACGACGCCGTCCGCACGAAAACGGACTATGCGATGATCTTCCCCCGCACGGAAGTCCATTGCCGGCGCTGCGGCGGCCATCAAGGACATCTGTTTGAGGATGGGCCGCCGCCCACCGGCCTGCGGTACTGCATCAATTCCGCCGCATTGAAATTCGTGCCGGAACAGTCCTGAGGCGTGAGGGGGCATAATCCGACCACCTGAAAGGAACGGACCATGGACAAGGCCACGTTTGGAGCCGGGTGTTTCTGGGGAGTGGAAGCCGCGTTTCGACGGGTCAAGGGCGTGACCGCGACCTGCGTCGGCTATATCGGCGGCACCAGGCCCAACCCGACCTACCACGATGTCTGCACGGGCCGCACCGGCCATGCCGAGGCGGTGGAGGTGGACTTCGATCCGGAGCAAGTCTCCTATGAAGACTTGCTCAAGGTGTTCTGGTCCAGCCACGACCCGACACAATTGAACCGGCAGGGCCCCGACGTCGGCACCCAATACCGCTCCGCCATCTTCTTTCATAGTGCCGAGCAAGAGAAGGCCGCCAAGACGTCAAAGGACAAGCTCCAGGCCTCCACCCTGTTCAAGCGCCCGCTCGTGACGGAGATCGTCCCCGCCTCGATCTTCTATAAAGCGGAAGACTACCACCAGCAATATCTGGAAAAGCGCGGCATGGGGTCCTGCCATCAGTAAGAGCAAGAGGGGGAAACCGTGGAGAGCCTGCCCCATGTTAAATGTTAGTTGACGCGAGACCCCGCGAGGCCCAGGCCATTCTTCGAGCCATGCGCCAGGTGGCCACGGCTGGCGGGACGAAACCCCTGACAGACGCCGGCCATCGGTCGTTGCAGGCCGCCGCTCGGTATGCCTTCCACATGCCGGAAGGCCTAGGAGTTGACGACCTACGGCCGATGTCCGCTCAGGAGCTGGCCGCTTGCTTGCCCGACCGATCCCTGGCCGATACTGCCGCCCGCTTCCTGGCTGTCACAGCACTGGTGGACGGCAGCATGGACGAGGCCAAGATCGAGATCGTTCTGGGATACGCAAGCGCGCTCAAGGTCCGGGAGGAGTATCTCAAACAGCTTGAGGCCACCATCCGCCGGAGGCTGGACTGGGCCCTGGCAGACATGACGAGACAGAACGTCAAGAGCTTGTGGGATCAGCCCTGGCGCGATGAAGACGACATCATGGCCGTCATTCTGCCCTACCAAGGCGACCGCGCTGATCCGGCCTTGGTCGCGCGGCATGAAGCGCTCGGCTCGTTGCCGGAGGGCACCTTCGGCCGTGCCTATTGGGCAATCTACAAGAAAAACGGCTACGCATTTCCCGGCGATCCGCGCGGGGTGAACGAGGCCTTCGCCAGACCCCACGATTCAACCCATGTGCTCAGCGGCTACGACACGACACCACAAGGGGAGATCCTCGTCTCCACCTTCACGGCCGGGATGCACCCCAAGCTGCCGATGGAAGGCCATATCCTGCCGGTCATCTTCAGTTGGCACCTGGGCATCGAGATCAATAAATTCGCCGGATCGGCCACCGGGGCGATGGACCCGGAGAAGTTCTGGGTGGCCTGGACACGCGGCTCCGAAATCACGGTGGACCTCTTCTCGCCGGATTGGGACTTCTGGGCCGTCACGGAGGAACCGGTTGAACTGGTACGAGAGCGCTATCATGTCCCGCCGCTCGATCCCCGACATGCAGCAGGCAGCTTCTAGCAAAGGATCTCCCTCACAAGCTGAGAACCCTGACGAATACCCGTCGCACCGGCCATCAACTTGATTACGCTGGACTATCCCGACAAGTTCACGTAGCAGCCACGGGCCGGCCCTAGGCCGGCCCGCCCCCTCATCGCCCCGTCAAGATTCCCGCACAGTCTGCCGATAAGCACTGTACGGACCGGTCCCGCCGGCCATACACAAACACCCACCATGAAGGGGATGCGATGTTGACGGATATCGGCGATGTGATGCGGCAGTGTTACGAGAGGGGCTGGATCACGAGCCGGGACGGCAACCTCAGCCTGTTCAAAGAGGGCGGGAAATATCTGTACATCACCCCCTCTGGGATTAAAAAGACGATGGTGCACCCCGAGCAACTCGTCAAGCTGGAGACCGCCATGGATCCGGAGACGCTGCAGCGCCGCCTGTGGATCTCCGACCATCAAAAGCCGTCCGGCGAAATCCTCATGCACTGGAACATCCAATGCAACGCCCCGGCCACGAGAGCCGTCCTGCACGTCCATGCGACCCACATCATCGCCGCCATGTATCGAGGGTTCGATCTTCAGCGACTCTGCATGGACTTCGGCGAGATTTTTCGCCACACGCGCGTCGGCCCCTCCGTACCGGTCCTGCCCGCGCTCACGCGCGAGTTCGCCGATGCCACGGCCGACTGCCTGGGCGTGCATCCCGACGGTTCATTGGAATACGACATCGTGGGCCAAACCAACCACGGGGTCTGCGCGGTCGGGACTGACCCCTGGGCGGCCTACGAACACATCGAACGGCTCAACCATATCTGTGAAATCGTGCTGAAGAGCGGGATCAGCCCCGAAGTCGGCGTGCTTGAAGCGATGGCCCGATAACCTCGATCGTCGCCACTCCGCGGCTGCATCCGGACGCAGGCCGAACGGAAGGCGACGTCTCCTACCGCTGCAGACTCGCCAACAGCAGGTCCCGATCCCTGACAATCTGCTCCCGTATCTGCCCGACCGCCTCGGTGAAGGCGCGGTTCAAGCGCACGTGGGCGGGATACAGCGGCATGGACCAATAGCGGCTGTCGTGTCCGGCAATCTCCTGATAGGCCGCGCGGCCTCGGTAGGTGCCAAGCACCCGACCGGCCGATGTTGCAAGCGTCATCTCCAGATCGACTTCGCCTTGCCAGGATTGCGCGGGCGACACCAACGCATTGGCCGCCCAGCCCACGCCAGGAATCAACAGCCACGACGGGATCGTTGCCTGCCCATAGAATCGGTGAATCGTTCCGCTCAAAATCAGGTCGGGATGGGCCTCATTTTTTCGAATCGACCGGAAGACCGCCGTGGCGCTGAAGTCCGCCACGATCGCCTGGGTCAGCAACGCGCTTAAATCCCCCTCCATCGAACCGGTCTGCGAGACCGTGCCCTCGGCGAAGTCTTCCTTATCGTCCGGCGGAGAGGCATCGCGGAGCACTTGCACCGCAACCGAAGCGGAAATCGTGTGGGGGCTCCTCTCCAGCGACAGCGTAGGCTTGTACGGCATGCAGGAGGTGAGGAGGAAAGTACAGCCTGCTAAAAAGACTACGGCTTGCCAGGTCACAATAAACACTCCACCCCCCTCAACCGCCTGCGCTCCCAAATAAAGATTGCTGGTGAGACACATCCTTCGACAATTTGGCATGGCAAATACCGACTCTTGATAGTAGCGTGCCATACTAGACATCTCATCAAACATAACTCTCGCCAAACAGCTCTGTGTCGTTTCTTATGCCTCGTTGGAGATGTGACTTTGTTATGACACCGATTAATTCATGAATTGACATCTTCTGGCGCAAGGGATTTAATAGAAATTCCAATCCGTAACTACGGAAGGGTTCTTA
>SCVQ01000418.1 GCA_004296865.1 Nitrospirota bacterium | reverse complement strand
TATCCAGAAAGAAGTCCAGATAGTTCCAGCTCAGCAGCAGGGCGTAGTCAGGCATCCGGTGCAGGAACTCCTCTTCGCTCACGATCGGAATGTGCGAGCCGGGGGTGAGTAGGCCCTGTTTCCAGGCGTTCGTCTCAGCGATGGACTCGATTATGGCCGGCGTCAGACCGAGAAAGTTCAGGAGCGTGTTTCCCTTGGCTGGGGCCCCGTAGCCGCCGATACTGGCGCCCTCCTCCTTGAGCCGTGCCAGAATATCCAGAACCCCTGAGCGGACCTGCTCGACCGCACGCGCGAAGCCGCGGTATGGCTCGGGCCGATCCACACCCCAGCACGCTTCGTCATCGAGCATCTGTTTGACAGACGATCCCACGAGCCGGCCGGCTTCGACCGGCTGGACAAAGACCCGGATGGCGGGGCCGGAGGCCCCGAAGGGCACCCGCTCAACGTCGAAGACCTCCAGACCATGCCGGGCCAAAAAGGGCACCAGGGGGGTCAGGCTGAGATAGCAGAGGTGCTCGTGGTAGATCGTATCGAAGAGGGTCTGCTCGACCATGTCGAGCAGATAGGGCGCCTCAATGACGAACACGCCGTCGTGCCCGAGCAGCGGTCGGAGTCCATCCACGAAGTTCCCGATCGCGTCCACGTGGGCGAAGACGTTGGTGGCCGTCACCACCTTGGCCGGGCCGTGTTTCTCGACGATGTCTCGGGCCAGCGCTGGGCCGAAGAACCCGCGAAACACGGTGAAGCCGGCGGCCGAGGCCACCTCGGCGACCTTGGAGGGCTCGACTCCGATCCGGACGAGGCCAGGCTGTGTATAGCCTTTCAGCAAGACCCCATCGTTGCAGCCGATGTCCACGACCGCGTCCCCGGCCCGGAAACCGAACCGGCCGGTGAGGATCTCTGCCAGCCTGCCGTAATGCTGGACAAGTGCCTTCGAGGTGGACGACAGATAGACGTAATCGTCGAAGATCGTCTCGGCGGGCACGACGTCCAGAAGCTGGACCAGCGCGCACCGCTCGCAACGGTACACGTCGAGCGGGTACCGGGCTTCGCCGGCCACCTGGTCCGCCCGTAGAAAGCTGTTGGACGGAGGCTGCTCACCCAGCGACAGCACCAAGTCCAGCGTTGTAGCGCCGCAATAGCGACAGGCGCGGTTCTTCTTGAATCCCTGGGCCCGTACCGTCATTTCCGCACCATGCCCCAGCAATCAATGACCTGGTGTTTGTCGAGCGAGATGGAGCGATAGGCCCGGTGGGGACATCCGATGAAGAGCAGCTCGCAGGAGGCCAGCACGGTCTCCAGTGGGACGAACCCCGGATCCTGGATGTAGGGGTCCGTGCAGAGCACGACGGCGTTCTCGTACAGAAGCAGCTTCCTCAGCTTGTAGGCCAGGGACTCCCTCTTGTCGTCGTTGTCCGGCTTGAACGCCATCCCCAGGATCCCAACCTTCATGCCCTTGAGCGAGTAGGACAGCTTCGCCCGCTCCACGAGGAAATCCGGCAGCGTCTCGTTGAGCAGCATCGCCGAGTGGCCCAGGGGAAAGTTCTGCCGGTTGTAAGCAGCGAGCTGCATGGTGTCCTTGAAGAGGCAGGGCCCGGCCGCAAAGCCAGCCAGGGGAAAATCGGAGGCTCGCCCGTAGTCCTGCACCATCGCGTCGCGGATGCGGTAGAAGTCGAGCCCCTTGTCGGCGGCGATCATGTAGAACTGGTTCGCGACTGCAAACTTGATATACCGCCAAGAGTTCGTGAACAGCTTGGCGAGCTCCGCCTCCGTCATGCTCAGCTCGACGAGCTTCGGCGTCAGGGAGGAGAAGACCGTCCGGGCGGCCGCCAGGGCTGCGGGGGTGCTCCCGGAGATGATCTGGGGCAAATCCTGGAGCTCGCGCAGCGCATAGCCCTGCGCGATCCGCTCGGGGCAGAAGCAGACGCCGACCTTGAGCCGCGCGCCTTCCAGCGTCGCACGGATCTTCTCGGACGTGCCGGGAAACAAGGTGCTCCGCAGGATGACGGTCTGGCCGTCCCGGAGATAGGGCCTGAGCTGCTCGATGACCGCATGAACCGGCCCCAGGCTCGGGTTCATGTGCTCGTCCACCGGCGTCCCGACTACCAGGATCACCACGTCGGAATCGGCGACAAGCGCGCTGTCCGTCGTGAACAGGAGCTGGTCTGGGGTCTTCTCCCCGAGCAGCTTCGTCAGCAGCTCCGGCCCGCCCTCTTCGAGAAAGGGGAACCGCCCTCCCTTGAGAGCCTCGATCTTCGTGCCGTCGCAGTCGATCACTCGGACCGCGAAGCCCTTATCCGCGAGAAGGAGGGAGAGAGGGAGCCCCACGTGGCCTCCCCCGCCGACCACGGCGATCCGCAGGGCCTCATTCGGCATGGTCGATGTCCCCCTCAAGAAATCTCCACAGTGGCGCGTGTCGAATACTCGAGAGAGCCTCTGAGCCTAAAGAAAGACTCCCCAATCTCGATCACCTGGAGGTCGTAGTCCTGCTTCGGATAGTCCACCCAGTTGACCTCCCCCTGGCGGTGAGACAGGATGTTCGAGTACTCGTATCCGAGGCGATACCGTTCCGGGTCTTCCCCGAATCGGAAGGTCTTGTCAATCGTGTACACGGGCACGTAGTCCAGCCCGTACAGCTTCGCATAGCCGAAAATGGTCGATGGGGCCGCTCCGGGGCAACAACCGAACATCATAATGCCATTCAGATGATAACTGCTGGTCACATACTCGTCCAGGAAGAACCGGTCCACTACGAACCCCAGCAGCCCCAGCGCTTTTTCTATAACCTGGGGCTGGCTGACTGCTGTCATCAGTTTCTCCCGCGGGTAAACGAGCTTCCGCGCCCGATCAAGAATGACGACCGGTTTGTGGCCGTCAGAGGGAGGCGTCAGCCTGTTCTCCAGGATCAGGAGCGCCAATTGTCGTTCCTTCTTGTACACCTCGACGTAGTATTCCTTCTGGATGAACAGGTTGCTGATGAGGATGGCCGAGATAAGGAACACCCCTACGGCAAAGGCCGATGCGCGGGCGATGGTACCACAGCACCGGGACACGAACAAGCGGTGCCCCAGCACACCCGCAACGACGGCCACACCCCACAAGGCCAGGATGTTGATCCGGTCGGCCGTCAGCCCGACCACCCGTGGATAGCCAAAGGAAGAGGCGAACGGAAGGTACGCCAGCACCGCCCACAGCAGACCGAAGACCATCGGGGAACCCGTGGGGGCCTCACGCGATGCGGGTCCTGGCGCAGGTGCCCTATCATGGTGTGCAAGGAACCACAAAACCGTGGCACTCCCAGCGAGCAGCAGTACCGCCGGGGCCACCCAGGCAGACTCGAAGAGCACTGCACCGTCCCGCCAGAGCTGGACAGCGGGCTGAAGGATCAGGCCGACCGAGTTGAAGATTGCCGCCGACAGATAGTACAAAACCGCGTGGCCGACAGCCGCCACCGGTGCAATCAAGGTGGTCGGGCTATCGACTTTCGAAGCAAGCTCCGCGAGCTTGCCCGAGTAGGCCAGGACAGTCGGGGCATCCTTTGAAAACAGCACGACGGCGAGGCCGGTCAGGCCGACGTAGGCCATCGCCACTGCGCTACGCGCGTTAGCGAACCGTATGCGACTCAGCAGCGCCCCCCCTCCATCGGCCCTACAGAGAGCCAGGTAGAGATACAGGGGGGACATGAAGATCGCATAGTCCACGATCAGGATCGAGGTCCAGTAACAGCCCAGGCTGAGCCCGATCGTAAGCCCGTTGATGCCCCGGTAGGTGAAGGGCTCCGCCAGGAGCACCCTCAAGAAGAGCGCGAGGCTCGCGAGGAAGAAGGTTACCGCCAGGTTGTTGAGCACCAGGTGCTGCCAGAAATGGCTGCCTGCCGCAAAGGGGAACAGCATCGCCGCAAACATGATCGGGTAGAGCCGCTGCGCACCGACGATCCGCCACACGATGTAGCCGAACAGCGCCACGTTAGCCGCCAGCACCAGCAGGCAGACCAGGTTCAGGAACACCCGCTTGTCCCCGATCACCAGATGGTCGATGAGCATGACCATGACGGGCATCAAGCCGCGGCGGGTCACCAGCGCCGTCCAGTCAGGCGTGTACGGCTGGGGCTTCCAATCGCCGTCTCCGCGCACACTCGTCGGCCACCGGAACTCGCCGGCATCGTAGAGATACCAGTACCAACTGTCCGAGATGATCATCCCGTCGAAGGGATAGTTCCAGTACAAGAAGGCAAAGAGGGCAACACAAAACAAGGCGGATGCCGCCGCTGGGATTCCAGCGCCGCCCCCGGCCCGGTTGCTCACCGGCCTCCCTCCCGGTAGGGGAGAAAGGCATACTCCAGGGAGCCCCCGAACCGAAAGGAGGACTCCGCGATCTTCACGACCACCAGTTCGTAGCGGGACTTGGGATAGACTCGGAAACCGCTTGTATCCGAAGGATCCTCCCACACCTCTCTGGGCTGATACCCGATCCTGTACGTCTCAGCCTCCTCGGTGAGGTTGAATGGATCCTCCAACCGGTACACCAACGGTCTTGGCCGTCCTTCAAGATCGGCGTAGAACTCGAACGCCTTGCTCCAGAACCAGTAGATACCTTCAAGGTGGAAGCTGGTCGGCACGGGTGGCGCCAAAAAGTAACGCTCAAGGGCAACGTGCGAGACCCCCACGACCTTTCCCCAAACCGAGGGCTCACTCAAGGCGTGGCGCAACTGAACTCGCGGTGTCACGAGCTTAGCCTCCCGGTCCAGGAGGAAGATCGGTTCCTTCTCCCCATCCGGAACCCTCGCTCGGGCGTCGAGGATCGTGCTGACGACCGCCCGCTCCTTACGTTCCGCCTCAATGTAGACCGCCTTTTGCAACTGGAGGTTCAACAGCAGCACGACGAGCATCGCGCTCCATAGCGCGTAGAACGCCGGCATCCACGAAGGCCGTCTGGCCCGCAGCCGATCCTGAGTCCAACACAACAGGCTGCCCAGGCAGAGGGCCACTCCCATAGAGCCCAGCAGGTTGATCCGATCCGCAACGGGCCCCACGTTCCGTGGATACCCGAAGGAGAGCGAGAAGGGCAGATAGGCGAGGACCGCCCAGAGCAGGCCGAAGAAGCTCAGGAAGCGAAGGTCCGGCGGCAACTCGCCCTGTGTCTCCACCTGACTCCCTACCCTGAGGCCGGCGATCCCAAGCCCGACCGCGAGCGTGATCCCCGCAAGCGCGAGCGGCGACGGCATCCAAGTCGACGGGATCGGATACTGAATCAGGCTTCCCAGCGGATACAGGATCAGACCCAGCGTGTTCGCAAACAGGACGGACAAATAGACCAGCACGGCGTTGCCTGCGATGGCCGCCCCGGCGACCAGCAGCGAAGCCTCATTCGCAGTCGAGGCCAGCTCCTGATACCGGGATGCGTAAGACAAGACCGTGAGGCCGTGTCCCGAAAAGAGCAGGACCGGCGCAACGCCGGTGAGCAAGAACACACAGGCCGCCTTTGGATATGGCGGCGCGAGCCAGGGTCCCCGCAAAACCAGGGCCCTCCCGTTGCTGTAATAGATGGCAAGCAGTACGTACAGCGGCGAGAGCAATATCGCGAACTCGACGGTAATGATCGAGAGCCACAAAAAGACCAGGCTCGGGACGATCCAGAGGATCAGGTTCCGCCGAAAGCGGCCCGGATCGTAGTCCACGCGGAGATAGAGGAGCAGGGACACCAGAAAGAACAGGGCCGCCAGGTGGTTCGCGGTGCAGGCCTCCCAGTACCGGTTAGCCGAATTGAAGGGGTAGACCAAATAGACCAGCGCGAACGGGAACAGCCTTGAAGACCCGACCAGATTCCTGAGCACCAACAGAAACAGGGCCGCGTCAAGGAACCGCAGGGCCATATTGAGGCTGTTGACGAGCACCACCTTGGCTTCCGTCGCCAGTGGCACCTCCTTGACCAGGTAATACATGAGCGCCATGAGGCCTTCATTGTGATAGAGAAACTCCCAGTTGACCCGGCCGGTCTTATGGTCAACGACAGAGAGGCCCCAGAATGCAGGCAACTCCTTCTCATAGAAGTGGAAATCCGAGAAGTGAAACCCCTTCGGTGAGAATCCCCAGAAATGAAGGAAGAACACGATCGCCAACAAGCCAACCGTGCAAAAGATCCTCACCGAGGGCATGCCGCATGACCTTGTCTCGCATCACCCATGGGAAACCCAAGCGCCTCCTCGACCGCTCTTCTGTAGAGGGGCCAATTGGCCTCTACCGAATACCGGTCCTCGACCGTCTTGCGCCCGGCTCGCCCGACCTCCTCTCGCAGGGTGGAGTCCTGGATCAGTTTAGTGAGCGCATCGGTCCACTCCTCCTCTGAATCCGCAAAGAATCCGTTCTTCCCGTGCTCGACGATCTCTAGGTTGGCGCCGATCGGCGTCAGGACCGTCGGAATCCCCAGCCCCATGTACTGGAGCGCCTTCAGCCCGCTCTTGCCGAGCACCCACTCTTCGTGGGGGAGCGGGTACAACCCGATGTCCATGCCGAGCAGGTCCTCCACTTCAGACTCCAGCCGCCAGGGAATGGCCTGCACCTCGACGCCAGCGATCGAAAAGCGCGCGTCCCCAATCACCCGGATCGCCACGCCGTGGCGCTGCTGGACCGTGCGAAGCACGTTGTCCAGAAGATGGAGGTACGGCGAGGTGGAGAAGCTCCCGCTCCAGCCAATCGTGACGCAAGGGGTGTCGTACCGTTCGCGGGACCGGTACTTCACGGTATCGATCGTGGATGAGATACGGGCGACCCGCACGTTCACGCTGCGGGCCACTTTCTCGAGATGCGGCGTGCAAACGATGACGTGGCGCGCGCTCCGCATGAGGAACTCGACCTTGCGTCGCCGGTCGAAGAGGGTCGGGAGCGGGTCCCGGCTCCCGGGCTTCTTCAAGTAGATCAGGTCGTCGATATCGTAGACCATCGGACGTTTGAACAGATGCACGATCACCCACTCAAGTATGGGCGGCCCAATGGGCATCGCTTCCAGGCACACGTAGACAAGGTCGCTCCGCCACGCCATCCACAGAGACCGAAGCCGCTTCACGCAGGCCCAGAGCACTCCGCAAGCCTTCCACAGCAAACCTCGCTTGCCGAGTCGCTGATACAGCTGACGCGAATAGAACGCATCGTGCACGATCTCGTACCCGGCGCGCGCGAAGTGCCCGTAGTACTGCTCGAACTTCAGGTGCTGGCTGGGCGCCTGGTCGCGCGGATAGGGAACTAAAAAATGCAGTCTCACGATACGCTTTCTAGCACCCCGGCGCCGGGACCGGCAGGGCGCCCTCCCACGAGCCGCCGACCAACGCACATCATCGCCCGACCCCTCATCGCAGGGGACTGGCGATGACGACGAGCAATTCGCGGTTTCCCAGGAACTGCAAGGATGCGGCGGCGAGGTCCCGGAGAATGACTTCCGGGTGCCACGGTGATTTCTTCTGACAATAACCGCGATCTTTCCCGGAGAACGTCGCACGCGACACTGCTCGATACCGGGACCGCTCCAGCAGAAACGACAGCGAGCGCGTCGTAAAGCCGAATCGATGAAAAGGCGGATGAAAAGGGGACAGCCGCGAGGACCACTGCAAGCCTTTTATCCGAAAGTACAAATCCAACGTTCGCAGAAAATAGGAGTCGCAGTTGGGAACCTCGATGAACAGGATGCCGTCGTCTTTCAGATATCGACGAATCAAATCCAGGAGGGCAGAGGGC
>SCVQ01000417.1 GCA_004296865.1 Nitrospirota bacterium | reverse complement strand
TCGAGTTGGTGCGTCATCTGTTGGGCCTGCTGGATCAACACGGCACCCTGATGATCATCGAGCCGGCCCTCCGGGAGACCTCGCGTCAGTTGCACCTCGTGAGGAATCAGTTGTTGGAAGACAAGCTCTGTACGGTCTACAGTCCCTGCCTCCACGAACAGCCCTGCCCGGCCCTGCTCAAAGAAACGGATTGGTGCCACGAGGAGCGCTCCTGGGTTCCGCTTCCCCTGGTCACGGCGATCGACCGCGAGGTCGAGTTCATCAAGGATGCGTTGAAATTTTCCTACCTGCTCCTCCGCAAGGACGGATGCACGATCGTGCCGCGCAATTCCGATGTCTATCGCGTGGTGAGCGAGTTGCGTGTCATGAAAGGCGAGAAGCGGGCTTGGCTGTGCCATGAGACCGGGAGGCCGGAAGTCGGCCGGCTGGACCGCGAACTGTCCTTGACGAACGAAGCGTTTGATAGCTGGCATCGTGGCGCAATCGTGAAGATCGACCAGATCATGCGGAAGGAGCGGAAGGGACGGGAGTCCACGGTCGGGCGTATTCCGGCCGACGCTACCGTGGAAATTATCCGGCCCGTATGAACCTCGGCTGACGGGGGGGTGCCAGGCTAATCCCTCGTGCTCGCGCAACGCGCGGCCTCAGGAGGCCCTCGTTGGACGCGCGCAGTTAGGGGACCAGCCCGGCCCACCCTTATCTGAGTTTCTCTAGTAGCGTTGGAAACTCCGGGTCTATTTCCCCCAGCCGAGGCGAGAGAGAGGTGAAACCGGGGACCGACCGCTCATAGGTCGGTCCCCGGTTCTCGGAACACACGCGCAGGACTTTCTTGCTCGGTGTTACTAAAGCCTGTAGAATTTGTGTAATTACAAATCTGATTGGTGATCTTTCCAGGAGGTTTTAGGTTGGCGTGGCGAAGGACATTCAACGTGAGCGGCGATAGTGAGCGAAACGTTTGAGCAGATTCAGCAGCTTGTTCAGGCGGGCTCGGTCCGTATCTCGGAGCATGGTTACGACGAGATGGTTGTCGATGGTATTTTAGCGCGGGAGATAATCGGTGGCGTTGCCGCCGGTGTTGTTGTCGAAGACTACCCAGATTATCCGAAGGGGCCATGTGTGTTGGTACTCCAGCAGGATCGGGGTGGCCACCCGGTCCATGTTGTGTGGGGTATTCCCAAGAACGAAAGGAGCCCAGCAGTGCTCGTCACGGCGTATAGGCCTGATCGAGAACGCTGGGAAGATGATTTTCTGAGGAGGCGACAATGAAAACACGGCGCCGCACGAAGCTTGTCCATGAAGGAAGGTACATCGCGGAGGTCGAAGTTGAGCTGATGGAAACGGACCACGAATGGTCGCCGTATTTGTCGGTCGAGGACGCCTACAAGCTTGACGATGTTCGTGAGGCGCTCCGACGAGGCGACATCAAGACAGCTGCGCAACACAGCCGAGTCTTTACGCTTACTCCAGTGACGACGTAATCGTTCCGCCTACCTCCAGTGGGACCCCTTCCGCTGCGCGCGCTTGGGCGCCCGCTCGACGCCACCCGCTCGGCGGGTATCCATTCCATCAAGCCATAAAAAGAGAGTGATAGCGGGGACCGGCCGCTTATAGGCCGGTCCCCGCTTACGTAAAGACCACTCAAGTGATCATTGACAAATCTTTGCAAACCGCGGAGAATTGCCGCGCCATTATGTGACTAAAGATTGGTGACATCGAGGGAATGAAATAACGGGGGATTATCTTCGAGACACCAGATTCGCGTTTCTTACCATTGGGGAAACGGAACTAACGGCAATCGATGGAGATCTTAAAGAGATCGTAAATCGTGCTAACCAAGTTGGTTCGCGTGCATGCTGTGATGGATTGTCGCAGGAAACCTTCGTGGATCAGGAAACGCTTGAAGGAGGGGAGCTAGGAGGCGCGACTAAAAATGGAGTCGGGAGGCTTTCCCTGACACCACCGGCGTGGATAACGGGGCTCAACTCTTACAGGCTGTTCAAAAAGCCGTCCGGCGAGGCCGCAGCGAGCAAGAACCTGAGGCGTACGCGGGGGGGGGTACGTTGAGGGTTTGAGCGATGCGAGAACGAAGCTGGAGGGATTTTTCAACAGCCTGCTAGTTAGTCGGCTTCGGGCTCGGAGGAGCCGTGCTTGTGGGTGACCTTGTCCTCGTCGAAGAGTTCGGCCATCTCGTCGGCGATCATGTCGCGGTCGTTGGGGACCGAGATGAGGGGGATCTCTTTGCGGGTCTTGGTTCCCGGCGCAGAGGACGGGCTCGATGAAGTTGACGGCTGAGCAGGCTTGGATGGCTTTTGAGTATCCATGCTTACAGTATACACGATTCGGCGAAGCTGGTCCGAGGATTCTTTAACCGAGCCAGTCACTCGAACGCTTCCAGCGAGGACTGTTCCGGAAACTGATGTTTGCAGGCCTTACAGGTCACGAAGTAAATGGCTTCGCGGACCGACATGACGATGCGAAAGTCCAGTTCCACGCCGCGATGCTCGCAAGCGGGGCAGGTGATGTCCTTCAGCCGGTAGGGGATATCGGGCTGGGTCCGCTGGTAGAATTCCATGTCGGTATAGACGGGAAAGCTGTAGCGGCACTTGAGGCAGGCGCCTTTCCAATCGCCGTCCGACTGCATGGTCCGACGGTCGATCGTGAACGCGCTGGTCTTGCAGATCGCGCAGTGGACCGCGCTCAACCGGGATTCGATTTGCTCGACGGTGAGGGCCATGTCGGGGTCCTTCTTTGCGGTGACGGCAACACGTCGGTGCAAGGTCAGTATACCGGCCCGGTCAACGCTTCCGCAACGGTGCGGTTGCCCCGCAGAAAAAAGGCCGGCCCCTCGGTTGACGCCTCTTCGAAGCGCAGTATATAAGAAACCCCATGCATTTCGTAAATGAGTCCCTGCTGGTCGGGAATGTGGACGATGCCCAGAAGCCGCCCCCCTTCATCAACGCTGTCCTTTTCGTGTCGGGAGAGCACAAGATCGCACCGCCTCGCGGGGTGGCTTATGCCTATATCCCGCTCAAGGAGTATGGCGAAGCCGATCCGAAGGATATCAAGACCGCTGTGGACTGGCTGGAGCGACAGCCCCCGAGCAGTAAGCTGATGGTCTGTTGCCGGGCCGGTATGGGCCGCTCGGTTTCAATGGTGATCGCCTATCTGGTCTGTGTGAAGGGGATGACCTATGCCGAGGCCGAACAGCTTATGAAAGCCCGGCGGCCCGGCGCGACACCGATCCCCAGGCTGAAAGAGACGATTGAGAAAGTCCAGCAACTGAGGCTGGCACAGTAGAGCCAAGACCAACCGCCTGGCACCATGCAACATCCAATGGGGCACAGAGCGTTTCCCACCGTGGCCTCTTCCCTGACCGCCCCTCCGGCCCTACGCGCAGTGCAAGGTCGGATTGCGTGTTGTACGACTTGCCCCTCGATGAAGCCCTGGCGTCGGTTCGGGCCGGATGCCTATGGCGATCATGCGTCCAGGTATGTGCTGGTGGGGGAAGCGCCGGGGTACGGGAGTTGGAAGAAGGGACGGCGGTTCACCGGCCCTGCCGGGCTGCT
>SCVQ01000416.1 GCA_004296865.1 Nitrospirota bacterium | reverse complement strand
GGGGGGGGGGGGGCGGGGGGGGGGGGGGGGGGGGGGGGGGGGGGGGGGGGGGGGGGGGGGGGGGGGGGGGGGGGGGGGGGGGGGGGGGGGGGGGGTCAGTTCCGGGACCGCTGCGCTGGAGGTGGCGCTGAAGGTGTTGGGGGTTGCCCCTGGTGACGAGGTCATCCTACCCAGCTATGTCTGCGCCGCTCCTTGGCTGGCGGTCGTTCGGATCGGTGCCCAGCCGAAGATCGTGGATATCGAGCCGGATACCTATGCGATCGATCCGGCTGAGGCCAAGAAGGCTTTGTCGGCCCGTACCCGCGCCATCATTGTGCCGCACATGTTCGGGCTTCCCGCCGACCTGACCGGCTTGCAGGCGCTCGGGGTCCCCTTGATCGAGGACTGCGCGCAGACGCTCGGTGCGACCGAGGCGGGGCGTCAGGTCGGCACGGTTGGCGTCGTGGCGGTCTGTTCGTTCTATGCGACGAAACTGCTTTGCACGGGCGAAGGCGGCATGCTGCTCTCGAATGACAACGCCTTGCTGGAACGAGCTCGGGTCCTTCGCGAATACGACGAGGAACCGATCCTGGACGACCGTGCCTTCAACTACAAGATGACGGATCTGCAGGCCGCCATAGGAATCAGCCAGTTGAGTCGATTCCGTTCCTTCCTGGAGCGGAGAGGCGCCATTGCGG
Source organism: Nitrospirota bacterium (assembly GCA_004296865.1). Classification (GTDB taxonomy): domain Bacteria; phylum Nitrospirota; class Nitrospiria; order Nitrospirales; family Nitrospiraceae; genus SCVQ01. The sequence goes on along the minus strand of SCVQ01000416.1, from coordinate 11,350 downwards.
CCTCTTATCGGACGGCTTTCGGTTCCACTAGCCTGGGGCTGCCGGTCATTCCTCCAGGCCGTTCTCACATCTTCTACCGGTTTATTGTCAGGGTGTCCGGTGCTACTGGCCCGGTTGCATCCGTGATCGCCAGGCTGGAGAAACGCGGGCTCCAGTGCCGCCGCCCGGTGTTTCGTCCGCTGCATCGCTATCGTGATCTGGAAGGGTACCCCGTAACCGAGGAGGCCTATGCGCAGGCCTTGTCCTTGCCGATCTATCCGTCTATGACCGATGAGGAAGTCACCCGTACCATCCATGTGGTTTCTGAGGAACTGACCAAGTAAAGAATGGCCATGAAGCAGGACGATCAAGATGAAACAGGATGGACCCGGTGGTTGGCCCTGAGCGGGTTCTGCACCATCCTCGTTTTGCTGCTGCCGCCGGTTCGCGAGTTCTTTTTCATCGAAGGGATACGGTGGCTCTATATTTTTCTTCTCGCCTTCACAACATCATTGGCCTTAACGCCGGTGATGATACGTTTGGGGAGGCAGTGGGGACTGGTGGATCAGCCGTCGGAGCGGAAGATCCACCGGAAGCCGACCCCGCGGATCGGCGGGGTCGCGGTCTACCTGGGGTTTGCTGGAGCGGTGCTGGCCAATTCGGTCCTGCTCAGCGATATGGGAACGATCCTGCTGGCCGGGTCGCTGTTGTTGGTCGTGGGGGTCTGGGATGATGCCAGTGAATTGCCGGCTTGGGGCAAGCTGGCGGCGCAGATGCTGGCATCTGGGCTGGTCATCTATTCGGGCGTCCTGCTCCACTTGCTTCCTCAAGGGCCGGTAGGGAATGTGATCAATGTGTTTCTCACCTTCCTCTGGATCGTGGGCATCACGAATGCGTTCAATTTTTTTGACGGCATGGATGGCCTGGCCGCAGGCACGGCTATGCTCATGGCCTTCTTCATGGGGCTGGTCGCCTACGAGACTGATCAACCGGCTCTGGCTTGGCTCGCGGTGGCCATCACGGGGGCCTCCCTGGGATTTTTCCCCTATAATTTCCGAACCGGTCAAAAGCCGGCCCTGATTTTTCTTGGTGATGGGGGTTCCACCTTTTTAGGCTTCACGCTCGCCTGTCTCGCGGTGAAAGGCAACTGGGCCGATAACAACCCCATTGTGTCGTTTAGCAACCCGTTGCTCATTTTCGGCGTCCTCATTTACGATATGATTCACATCACCGTCGAGAGGATCGTGACGGGGAAGGTCGGTACGATCAAGGAATGGATCGACTATGTGGGGACAGATCACTTGCATCACCGCCTTGCGCGGGTTCTTGGAAGCAAGCGGGCGAGTGTCGATGTGATCTTTGCCTTGACGATCTGTCTGGGGTTGTCAGCCATCGTGCTGCGCAATGCGGATACGAGGGATGCGATTTTACTATTGGCTCAGGCGGCACTGATCGTGATTCTCATCACGATTCTTGAGCGGCGTGCCCATTAGGAGTGACGAAGGCAACTGTGCACTGCCCTTACGCTTCTTCTTTCTCGATCCACTGCTTTTGAATTGGTGCCTGATACTGAACCAGCGCGTCGAGGAGGTCGTCCGGGGTTTTGGCCTCGATGACCAGCGAGCGGTTGAGGGGGCTGAGGAGTCCGTCGGTCACCAGGCGGTCGAAGTGCGCGAGGAGATGATCGTAGAAGCCGCCGACGTTCAAGAGGCCGCAGGGCTTCCGGTGCAGGCCGAGTTGGGCCCAGGTCAACATCTCGCAGAACTCATCGAGCGTTCCATAAGCGCCGGGTAGGGCGAGGAAGGCATCGGAGAGGTCGGCCATGAGGGCCTTGCGTTCGTGCATGGAGCCGACCACTCGGAGGTCGCTCAGTCTTGCATGGGCGACTTCCTTGGCCCCCAGCGCGGCGGGGATCACGCCGGTGACCTCGCCCCCTTCCGCCAGCGCCGCGTCTGCGACGACAGCCATGAGCCCGATCCCGCCGCCGCCATAGACAAGGCCCAATCCGCGTCGGGCGATTGCCGCACCCATCCCTCTAGCGGCTTCTTGAAAGAGGGGATTCGATCCCGTGCTGGACCCACAAAACACACAGACCCGCTTCATCGAGCATGCCTCATTGGACGGAACAGCCGGCTTGAGCGCCGAGCAAGATATGGGTGACAGGAAGACAAGGGGAAGGGAGGCTTACGTGAGTTTGGATCGCACCAGGTCACTGACTTGCTTGCCGTCCACCGTCTGGCCGGCCAGACGGGCCATGGCCGCTTTCATGACGTTGCCCATGTCCTTGAGCGTGGCGGCGCCGGTTTCCCGTATGACGGCCTCGACGATCTGGGCGATTTCGTCCTGGGAAAGGGCTTTGGGTAGATAGCCTTCGATGATCGTGATTTCCTTGAGTTCCTTCCCCGCTAGGTCATCCCGCTTGGCCTTCTGATACTGCTCGACCGACTCTTTGCGCTGCTTGATGAGCTGGGTCATGATGCGGCTCATCTCGGCGTCGTCCAGGTCCTTTTTCAACTCGATCTCTTTGTTCAGCACGGCGGCCTTGATCATGCGGATCACGTCCATGCGAAGCTGATCCCTGGCCTTCATGGCCTGTTTCAGGTCATCGGAGAGTCGGTCATGCAGTGACATAGGAATGCCCTCCGTAACGCGATGAGGATGTCCGGCCGCTATAATACAAGCCCGGGCGGCGCAAGACAAGATTGCAGGCCCGTCAGTGATTGAGGGCCGCCTGGGTGCTTGGGCATTTGCCCGCTGTCATGTAGAGCAGATAATTGCCCATGCCGTGGTGTAGCAGCGGGGCCTGGAGCGGGCGATGATGAACCATCACGAGTTCATAGTCGTCCTGGGTGTTGACTTCAAACCCCTGTTCGTTTTGATAGACCTGATGCGGCTGGAATGACCGGAACGTGCCGTCCGAATCGACTTCCGGGACGGTCCGGAGGAGGGTTTGCTGCCTCGTCTTGTTCTCCAGGGCGATCAGGAGGGCCTGATCGTGGGCATGGGGGTAGGCGAACTTCACGCAGCCGTCCATCCGAAATTTAAGCGGCGCCTTGTCCACCTGCACGCCGGGCTGGATCTCGATCCCTTCGTCGCTTTCATCCTGCCGACGGTTGTCGAACTTGCTGTAGCAGACCACGTTGACCCCGACCTGGTAGACGTCCAGCTCCTGCATGGGCGTCCCCTTCGGGGCCAGTTCCATGGTGAACGTCGCCATGACGTCTTTGGTCGGCGGCGCGCCATGGTAGAACGCGACGATCGTCATGAGCTTCTGGTCCTTTCCAAGCTTGACTCCGTAGCCGGAAGGAAATTTGGTCTCGTTCATCTCGAGGCCGGCCCCGGCGAAAAACAGCGGTTCGCCCGGGCACGACACGCCTTCTTTGTCGAGGTTGATCAGCAGGATGTGGTGCAGGTACTGGCGCGGAAGCGGAGTGCCGTCCTTCGTAAAGACGGCGGACTTGTAGCCGACCAAGAACCGGTCTTGCGGGAGCTGAAAGATGTGTTTGGGGATGCTGGCGGCCAACTCCCCGTCATGGCCGGTTGGCAGGTCGAGGGGCCCGTATGTGATCGTCAGGGTATTCCCCGTGATCGACACGTTGGTCTTGACCTCGTTGGAAAGAGCAACGGAGGCCTGGGGGGCAGCAGATTGGTGGTGATGACCGCCGTCTGCCAGGGCGGTTCCAACCGGGGCCAAGCACAGCATCAGGATGAGGGGGAGGTGTTTCATGGGAGGGGCTCCTTTGATTCAGCGGCCACGAGGCTTATCTGGTTCCGGTGCTCGCTGACTCGTCGGGTTTCAACGAGGTCAGGAGCCGTTCGGCCTCGGGACGGTAACGATGCGCCCAGGGATAGGCGTCGCTTGGTTGGTCCATGCTCAGGATGGCCAGTAACTCGCGCTTGGCCGACTCGGGGTCCCGTCGCTTCAAGTACATCTTGGCCAAGTCCAGCCGGACGTGGGAATAATTCGGATCGATCGTCGCGGCTCGCTTCAAGTAGTCCAGTGCCACGGCCCGATTACCTCCCATGAACTGGGGCAATTCTTCCAGCATCATGCCGGCCATGTGCAACGCCGCTACGTGGTCTTTTTGCAGTTCCAACGTCCGTCTGGCATGGGCCTTGATCTCGTCCAGTGCCAGGAGCGAGGCGGCTATGCCCTTCGTGTCTGCTGCGTTGCCCAGGTTGGCGGCGTAGAGGTAGTGGGCCTCTGCGTTGTTCTCGTCTAATTCGATGGCGCGTTTGGCCAGCCGCGCACCTTCATCGAAGGCGGCGAGCTTCTGAGCCTTCTCGCTGTAGAGTTCTTCGCCGATCTCAAGATAGAGCCCGGCCAGTTGGATGAGTTGGCGAGGATCCGATGAATCCTGCGCCTGGGTCTCCAGCAGTTTCTTCAGGTCTTGCTCCAGCGATTGGGGATAGTCGGATGGCGGCGCAGGGGGCTGCGACGCAGCCGGGAAAGCTGTCAGCAACAGCAGCGCGCAGGCTGCCAGCAGTTTCAATCGGAGAGAAACTTTCTGCGGACTGGTGCGAGAGCGGTTCGTCGCATTCTCAAGAGAAGGTATAAGCGAATGTAGGGGCAAAGAAGCGGCGCTCCTATTGCAGAGATGGAAAGGCCTGGTTGTTCGAAGGCATGATCGCGGCCTCGCTCCGGAAGGATTCGTGAAACGTCACCAGGATCCACTGGCCATTGCGCCGTTCCATGATCCCGGTTTCGCGCAGGGGCAGGACCATCTTCACTTCTTCCTTGCCGCTGCCGATGTAGCGGATATAGTCCAGTTCCATGACGAACCACGCGGTCTCGCCGCGCGTCCACACCTTCAGCTGGGTGATCGGAATGTCCAGGCGCGTGACGGAGTCGAACTCACTCTGCATGTCACGGGCAAAGTCATTCCACCCGACGTACTTGCGTCCCTCGATCGTGTAGCTGACAGCATCGTCATCGTGAGCCATCAGCCGGGAAATTGTGGCAAAGTCTTTGTCGACATTCGCCTGCACCAAGATTCGCAATACGCCCTCCGGGCTGGTGAGATCGGCGGCGAATCCGGTTGTGGGAAGAATGAGGGCGAGGATGGCGAACAGGGACCACAATCGAGCGGTATGAGTCAGAGATATCAATGAGCCTCCTTCGATGGGCGGTTCCCGATAGGGTGTCTACAAGGAGGCCCTGTGTCAAGAAATGGTACACAGGGGGAGGAGCGCTTGTCAACCGATTTTGGCTCCTTGGATTGAATCCACGTGGCAAACGGAATAGAGTGAACGGCGGCAAGTACGGACCTTCCAGATGAGGATTGAAATCGGCTGGAAGAAACTGCAGAACCAGAAAAATCATCAGCAGGAGGTGGGGATGCGTAAGGTGAATTTCGTGGGAGATGGGATAGCTCGATGGGGACAGTCTGTGACGGCAGTGCTTGGCGTCAGTATAGTAGTCGGCGGATTGTTTCTGGCCGGATGCGCGGACCAGCCGAAGCCTGCTCCTGGCCAAAAGGAAATCAGGAGCGACTCAGACCGGTTCTTTGAGCGAGTGAAGCAGGAAGAACAGGAGCGTGGCAAGGATGCCGAGGGGGCGACGCGGTAGGTCCCTCCTCCTGCGCCGCGCGGTTGTTCTACCATCAGGGCTCCTGCTGGCCTGGCCTGCCGCTGAAGACGTCGTTCAGCGGCTTGATCAGGGGCAGTTCGGAGAACAGGTCACGGTGGGAAATCGGCTCGACGGGGCGGCTCTCGCCGAATGATCGGAGCAGGCTCAGCGACACGACCAGCCTTAGCGCGCCAGAAATGAAAAAGACCACCGGCAGGTTGGAGGCCAGGTGCAGCGTCAGGCCTGGCAAGGCGACTTCGGACGGCGCGACGGTGGCCAGCCATCCCCCGATCATCGCCCCCACAAACCAGCCCATTGCGTTGACGGTGTTCCAGACGGCGATTCCCTTGGCCCGGTCTTCCGCCCGCACCGTGTCGAAGACGTAATTTTGCAGGCCGAGTGCCAGTCCGCCCCAGATGATGCCCCCCAGAAAATTGATGGCGACGATGAAGGCGAAGTTCGTGCTGACGAGGTAGAGCATCGGCAGGAAGGGCACGGTCAGGCCGGTGACGGTGAGGATCTTCTTGTTGCCGAAACGGTCGCCGATCCGGCCCCACTGGTTGAGGGTAAGGAACTGGCCGAGGATGCCGGTGGCCAACCAGCCGGCGTACTGCAAGTAGGTGAAGTGGAGGTCCCGCAACATGTAGATGACGAAGTACGGGCCGGCGATCAACACGCAGACGTGCATGAGGCCGGAGAAGAGAAGGAAGCGCTTCAGGTTGGCGCTGTGCTCGTGACGTAGAAATTCGACAAGGCGAAACTCGGCCTCGCGTGTCGTCGGGGCGGCCGTTTCGTCGAGGCGTGCCAGATATCGGGTCGAGATCGCGCGGGCGACGGCGGCGGCCAGGAAAATTGCCACGAACCCGGCCCAAGGGACTTCCCAGGTTTCCGCCCCATTGAGTACGAGCCCGGCCATGCACAGGGCAGCAAAACCGGTGACTGCCATCACTTTTGTCCGATGCGCGAAGTAGGCCCCGCGGCGGTTGGGGTCAACCAGGTCGGTGATGAGGCTGTTCCAGGCCGGGATCGTGAAATGGCCCATGGCAAAGTACAGGACCGCACAGGCGATCAGCAGCCAGGGGCCCTGAGCGGGATAGAGGAGAGGCAGCGACAGGAGGGGAAGCCACAAGGCGCTCTGGCCGGCGGCTCCCGTCAGGATGATCGCTTTGCGATGGTGGTAGCGGTTCAACGCCTTGACTGAGAGCAACTGAGACCAGGTCCCGACCAACTGGGGGAGGGCCGACAGGAGGCCGATCTGAAAGGTTGAGGCGTGCAGCAGGACCGCAAAGGCCGAGAGGTAGTTCTCGCCTCCGCCCTGCATCACAGCCTGAAATGCGCCGTCGCGGATTCCGAAGCGCTGGCTTCGCTCCCGCGCTTCCGGGGGCGTATCCGGCCGGGCATCCGGTCCGGCGGTCCTGCGGGAGTGGCCGAACGGACGGGGTCTATGACCGGGGGGCGCCGTCTCAGGAGCGGTTGGCACGGCGGGGTCGTTTCGCATAGGGCCATTATAACAAAGCCTCGCCAAATGCAGCAGAAATGGCGCAGAGTTGCATTGCCGCTTTCCCCTGCAGTAGGCTAACACAAGGCGTGGGTTGGTGAGGAACCGTTCCATGAACGTCCGAGCGCGGAGGTGCAATGATGAAGCGCTGCACCGATAGAGCGAGGGGCATAGGGGATCAGGTCATCGCTGGATTGGTGCTCTTGTTGGTTTGCGCCGTACCGGTTTTCTCCAAGGCGTCGGCGCGTGAACTGTTGGCTCCAAAAGAGCAGGCGGTGACGGAGATCGATCCGACCACCACCCCATCGCTGGACAAACAGAAGGCAAATCGCCCTCAGTCGTTGTTTACCTGGATTGTGATGGCGAAGGGCTATGAGGTGGAGTGGGACAGTTTCGGTCGGTCGGGCTGGTATACGCAGGATCCGCGGATCAAACCCGTCGAGCCGGGGACGTCGGCTTTTACGCCGGACACGTCGGCGGTCTATATCGTATTTGAAGTGCCCCCCTTGGAGGACCCCGCGACGTTCAGCGCCCGTTGGTATCGGGAGGATGAGCAGGGCAAGGTCTCCGAGATCCCGGTGGGGCAGGACTCCTTGTTCGTCCCGTGGCATGAAAAGCAAGGGTTTCTGGAACTGCGCAAGCCTCCCGCGGGCTGGGCAACGGGTAATTATGTGGTCAAGATTTACATTAGTCCCGAAGGGCAGCAGGCATTCCACGCGGTGAACCAAGTCGGGACGATGCGCTTCAAGATCGTGGAGCAGCCGGCGCCCGCCGATGCCGCCGTTTCGAAGTGAGGCCCCCCCGGGAGCCTGTCGGGATTTCCGTTCTTGGCAGCTCTGGAAGTCAAAAGAAACGTCCATGCCGATCTATGAATATGTTGCCGAACAATGTCAGGGAAAGCCTTCCTGTTCCAGACGAAAAGAGTATCTCCAGTTTGTGACGGACCAAGCCCTCACCTCCTGCCGGGATTGTGGCGCGCCGATCCGCCGGGTGATGTCTGCCTTTGCGGCCCGCTCCGGATCGGTCGGGGCGTCTTCCCCCGATCCGACCCCGCTCAATATTACGGGCCTGCCGGCGCCTTCCGGCATGGCGGGTGGTTCAGGCGGGGAAGGCTCCTGTGGGCATGAACACTGAACCGTGAAGAGATGATGGAAAATGGCTGATGGCTGAATGCCGGGGGACACGATGAAGGTGACGGATCCGGAAAAGCTTGCGCTCCTCTATGAGCGTTTCAAAGACGTGTGTCTTGTGGAAAAGGAAGTCTGGAAGGAGATCTTCCTGCCGCGGGACGCCGGTCCAGGGGCCATCCTGACCAGGGTGCAGGACCGGTACGAAGTCGTGATCGATGACGAGGAGATCGAAACGACGCTCGACGCGAACATTCCGCTCGGCGGCAAGGCGCTCGCGGCAGCAATCCAGCAGTATCGGGACTCCATCAGCTTCGTCAAAAAAACCTAGCCGCCCAGTCGGCGGCTAGGGTCACACCAATTCCAACCAATCTGCAATCTCGGCGTTTACAGTTGTCGCAGTGCCGCCACCCGTGCCTCAATGGGGGGGTGCGTGGCGAACAGGTGCATGAACCCGGTCGACTTGCCGGAGATTTTCATCGTGGCCAAGGCATCCTGGGTGCCGTACTCGATCTGCGCGCGATTGACCCAGCGGTCGATCGCCTGGAGGGCCGAGATCATGGCGTCCCGTCCGTACACCTTGGCGGAGAAGGCATCGGCGGCAAACTCCCGGCGGCGGGAGAACCAGCTGATCGGGATCATGGCCAGAAACGAGAGGAAGATCTGGAGGAACATGTACACCCCAAAGGCCAGCATCTCGTTGCGCTCGGCCAGGTTCCGATAGACCCAGCGGCTGATGAAATAGACGAAGGTGTTCATCAAGCCGGCCAAGACCGTGGTCGTGAACATGTCGCCGTTGTAGACGTGGCCCATTTCGTGGGCCAACACGGCCTTCACTTCCTGTTCGTTCAAGTGGCTGAGCAGGCCCGTGGAGACCGCCACCATGGAGTTGTTCTTGCTCGGTCCTGTGGCGAAGGCGTTCGGATCCTGGCCTTCATAGACCCACACCTCCGGCATCTGGATGCGCAGGCGCTGGGCGATTTCCTGCACCGCCCCGTAGATCACCTGTTCCTCATGGGAACGCGGCTGGACGACTTGGCGGCACTCCAGCATGGCCCTGGCCATCTGTTTTGAAAAGGCGAGACTGAGAAAGGCGCCGCCGAACCCGATGATGAACGCCCATAACAAATCCTGCTGGTTGACCGCATCGCGTACGTCGATCCCGAAAGCGGGGAGTACGACATTGACCATCACCTGGAACGTGATCGACAGGGTCACGAAGATCAGCACGTTGGCGATCAGCAGCAACCCCATACCTTTAAGCCACTTCATCGAAGGCCTCCTTCACAGTCACAGTAAATGCGACACCGGCGAGACTCGCCGGGCAGTCGGACACAACGACCTACATTATACAGCCCTTGGGACAAAAAATGTATCTCTCGCTTCAGTTCCCTGGGCAGGTGCTGGCATAGGTAATCCTGTTTTGTGGGACGTCAAGGCGGCGGGGGCTGTGTCGTTGCTCGGCTGTTCAATTGACGGGTTGCGCCGCTTCTGCTAGAAGGGTGAACGTGCACAGCGTCGCGTCCTCTCTTTTCATCTTTCCGTTCCGGGTTGTCTGGTGGCTGCCGGCCTTGTTGATCGGCATAGCAGGTCCGGTTTTCGCAGACGGTCCCGTGGAGGCGGCCATCGGTGCGGATGGCGTGCAACGCATCACCCTGACATTGGACAGTTATTCGTATCGACCGAACCATGTCATCGTCCAAGCTGGGAAGCCGCTTGAACTGACCCTCACCAGCGTCACGATGATCACGCCGCACAATTTTGTCCTGAACGACCCGGCGGCCGGGCTGGCCGTGGAACAGGATGTCGGGGCCGGCAAGAGCGTTACGGTCCGTGTAACGCCGACGCAGGCCGGCACGTTCACCTTCTATTGCGACAAGAAGCTGCTCTTTTTCCAGAGTCATCGGGAGAAGGGCATGGAAGGTCGCTTGGAAGTCCGGTAGTGGCACCTGCGCTCACCCCCACCCCCGGCCACCCGCTGCTGAACGATCTGCTCAAACGGGTTTCCCGCTCGTTCTATCTCACCTTGAACGTGCTGCCGTGTTCGGTTCGAGCGCCGATCGGGTTGGCCTATCTCTTTGCGCGAGCCGCCGATACGATCGCAGACACGGACCTGATCGACCGTGGCAGCCGGCTCCTGTTGCTCAAGCGATTCAAGAAGCAGTTTGCCGGAGAGCCTGTGGACTGGGGAGAGGTGCGCGCCATCCAAACCGCGCTGGCTCCGTGCCAGACGGCCAGCGCCGAGCGGACGCTCCTGGAGCGGTTGGAAGATTGTTTCCGCCTTTACCTAGACTTTGTGGCCGAGGATCGTGAGCGCATCAGAACGCTGATGGGGACTCTGACCAAGGGGATGGAGATGGACCTGACGGTGTTTCCTGGTCAGACGGCGCAGGAACTCGCGGCGCTCCCCACGATGGACGAGTTGGATCGCTACACCTATTACGTGGCCGGCTGCGTCGGGGAGTTTTGGACCGCTATGACCTGTGCCCATCGACCGGCCCTTGCCGGCTGGAACCGGGCAGAGATGGCGGCGGTCGGCGTGAGGTTCGGCAAGGGGCTCCAGCTCACCAACATCCTGAAAGATCTTGCCCGCGACCTGCAACGGGGGCGCTGCTATGTGCCCGCGTCCCTTCTGAAGGAAGCCGGACTGACGCCGCAGGATCTGCTGAACAAGGCCCATCTCCAGCGGGTCAGGCCCGTGCTCGACAAGCTGGTGCGGATGGCGCTGGACCATCTCGATCAGGGTTGGCTCTATACGATGGCCATCCCACGGTGGGAGGTTCGGCTGCGCCTCGCCTGCATGTGGCCGATTTTGTTTGCCGGCGCCACGCTCCAGCGCCTGACGTCCTCGCCAGATTGGCTGGACCCCTCAGCGGCCCTGAAGATTTCGAAAGGACATGTCTACCGGGTCATGGCGCTGACGACCCTGACCGGCGGCTGCGGCTACGTGGGTACCGCCCTCTGGGGCCGATTGCGGAAACAACTGGGAGCTTGTTGAAGGGCTAGGTTGCTTTCGCTCATGGCCAGAGGCGTTTTGGTCCGCTGTAAGCCTCGCCTCTGCTTGGCTGCGCAACTTGCCTCGTCCTGAGCTGCGCTCGAACGAGGCTTCGAACAGTGCTCGCCACCCGCCTGCAGCGGGCCGCGCCGGTTCGGCAACATCGGAGCACCAAACGCCTC
>SCVQ01000415.1 GCA_004296865.1 Nitrospirota bacterium | reverse complement strand
GCCGCTCTATCCCCGCCACTGCAGGGTGGTCGGCATCGACCTCTCGGCCGGGATGCTGGAGAAGGCGCGTGAGCGGGTGCGGGTCCACGGACTCGATCACGTCGAGCTGTCGCGGATGGATGCCGGACAGATGGAGTTCGCCGACGACAGCTTCGATACCGTCATGGCCGCCTACGTGGTGACGGCGGTCCCGGACTACCGTAAGGTGGTCACCGAGATGATTCGCGTCTGCCGGCCTGGGGGGCGGATTATCATGCTCAACCACTTCAGCAACGGCAACAAGCTAATCGCCGCGGTCGAGAAGGTGATCTCCCCGCTCTGCAAGCACATCGGCTTTCGAACCGATCTCTCGCTGAGCACCGTATTGGAGGGCACGTCGCTGCTGGTGGCTCGGAAGGAGAAGGTCAACCCCTTGCGGTTCTGGCACCTCGTCGAGTGCGTGAACAAGAAGAACGGCTCCGCGCCCTCCTTGAATTGATCCCCGCGCCCAGACCCCCCTCGCTGCTTCCGACGAACGGTTACCCGATCTCGTGCTGGCCCATGCGGCTGGTGGACCCCAGACTGGGGTCGCCAAGCCACTCCTCGCCTTCCATGATCTGATTGCCGGCCAGGCACGTCCCGACGAAGCTGCGGGCGATGAGGTCGGCGAGGGTGATGAGGAGCTGGCTGATGCCGTTTTCATGCGGGGCGGTGGCACGGAGGGTGATGACGAAGTCGCAGCCGTCCAGCGGGCCGAACGCCTGCAAGTGGATGCCGCCCTTGGGCTTGGCATGGGTCCCCCGTGAGAGGCCCTGGTCGGAGGCCGGCACCAGGTAGCCTTCCCAGCGCAGCGTCGGATGGGAGGCGGCGGAACGTTTGACCGCCCGCCAGGCGCAGGGCAACCCCGCTCGATCCAGATGCTCCAGGAACCAGGCCGCCGCCGGCAATTCCCCGGTCTGGGCTTGGAAGGTCCATTCGGTCATGCCGGACCGCATCGGCTTGGCCGGTCCGGGGGTGGACACTTCCTCGATCTCGGCCTCGTCGCAGATCACGTAGAGCTCGCCGTGGGGATCGAACCAGAACCGCAACCGTCCGCCGGACGCTTCCGCGTGGATGACGCCAATCTGCGAAAAGTCCGCGCCCTCCTGCTCGAAAATGGAAAAATCGGTCGCCCCGATCATGAGAAGCTTGGCCACGCGGGAGATGGTGTGGTGTTCGCCGATCCCGTGGACCGCCGCGTCGTAGCGGATCACGGCGGTAATGACGGTCCCGGCCGGGACCTCGCGTCCCGTCGCTTCATCCAGGAGACGCCGCTTGTGGATGTGCACGTCGACCACCTGGCCGCCCTGGAAGGCATGCGTGTGGTCCAAAAGCCAGGCGACGTCGTCGGCGCTTTTGATCCGGTGTTTCATGGCATGATTGTAGCGCAGAGGGGGCGGCCGGGCCACAAAGTAATGATTTCGCGCCGCGCCGGTCTCGTTGGAGGTTCGGCCTCTCGGGTCGCTGCGCACGATATCGGCCGGCGCGCCCCTTGACATTAGTCCTAACTAGAACTAACATAACGGTCATGGGAGCCTTGAGACATGGCGGGAGGTTATGAGTCCGTGGCAATGATTCGGCTGGGAGAGGGTCATACGATGCACGCACCCATCATCGACATCCGGCGCGGCGGTGAGCGGTTTCATACGAAGATCGACTGGCTGGACTCCCGGCACAGTTTCAGCTTCGGCGGCCATTACGACCCGGCGAATACCCGCCACGGGCTGTTGCTGGTCAGCAACGACGATGTCATCAAAGCCGGCACCGGCTTCCGCACCCATCCGCATCGGGATATGGAGATCATCACCTGGGTGCTTGATGGAGAGGTCGAACATCAGGACTCCGAGGGAAACCGCGGGATCATCTACCCGGGCTTGGCCCAACGCATGAGTGCGGGCACCGGCATCTGGCATTCCGAGATGAACCCCAGGAACGATCAGGACCTGCACCTCATTCAAATGTGGGTGCTGCCGGACGAGGAGCGCATCCATCCAGGCTACGAGCAGCTCGACATCAACGGCCAACTGGAAAAGGGCGGGCTCGTGCCGATTGCATCGGGCCGTGGGCACCATGCGGCCATCTCCATTCGCCAACGCGGGGCAGTCCTCTGGGGTGGGCGGCTCAAACCCGGAGAAACCGTATCGATTCAAGACGCCCCCTTTGTCCATCTCTACGTCGCCAAAGGGGCCGCGGCATTGGAGGGAGCGGGTGTGCTGAACCGCGGGATGCGGTGCGCCTCACCGCCGCTGGAGCCAGGAAGCTGATAGCCGATGCCGCGCTCGGCGCGGAAGTGCTGATCTGGGAGATGAGCGGAAGGGAGGGGTGACGATGGCTGTCCAGGTCTACGGATGCAACCACGTGGTCATTGAGGTGGATGACGCCAGGAAAGCGGTGAAGTTCTATTCGGATGTGTTTGGGCTGACGATGCTGCGCGGTGGCGAAGGGGCGGCTTGGTGCAAGCTGGGCGAGCACCAGTTCATGGCCATCTTCGAAGTGGAAAAGCTCCAGCCGGACCGGGTGAAGCACTTCGGCCTGATCGTGAGGGATGAGGCGCAGATCAAAGAGGTGCGGAGAAAGCTCACCAAAAAATACAAACTGAAACTGCACCCTGACTTCCGATGTGACTTCCGCGATCCCTGGGGCAATCGTATTCAGGTCGGAGACCTCCACGATGAGTCTGTGGCCTGGCTCCTGCCGTATCGCGAAGTCCAGGAGGCGGGGCTGACGTTTACCGAACCAAGGGGAAAGCGGAGAAAGAAGGATCGAGCATGAAAGCTCAATACCTCGGTCACGTGGTGTTCTATGTGAAAGATCTGAACCGGTCGCTGGCCTTCTACCGGGACCTGCTGGGATTCCAGGAGATTGGGCGGATCTTTGGCGGGACAGCGGCTGCGCTGACC
>SCVQ01000414.1 GCA_004296865.1 Nitrospirota bacterium | reverse complement strand
ATACTTGAGGTAGGTTTTGCCGATGTCTTCCGGATGGCCGACAAAGAGGGCGCAGGCAGGCGGTTTGATGGCCACCTGGGTGATGAAGACCGACTTGATCGCTTTGCTCGGTTTGCCCTTGCGGACCGGCAACGGATGGTCTGTGACGAGCCCCTGCAGGAATTTATTCAGCGGGCCGGTCGGCACGCGCACCGTGAAGGCCTTCATGACACGGTTGATCAGCGGGTAGAGGGCGCTGACGGAGTCGGGCTTCAATGCCGAGGCGAAGAGGACCGGGGCCCAGGGTAGGAAGGGGAACCGCCGCCGCAGCTCGCGCTCGTACTCGTCGCGGGCGTCCTCGTCGCCTTCCCGCAGGTCCCACTTATTCACCAGCAGGATGCAGGCCCGGCCCTGCTTCAACACGAGGCCGGCAATCTTCGTGTCCTGCTCGGTGATGCCCTCCACGGCATCCAGGAGCAGGACCGCCACATCCGAATGGCCCATCGCCTTGAGGGACCGGGCGACGCTATAGCCCTCGATTCCCCGCTCGACCCGCCCGCGACGGCGGATGCCGGCCGTGTCGGTGAAGATGTACTGCCGGTCCTGGTAGGTCACGAGGGTATCGATGGAGTCGCGTGTGGTGCCGGGCAGGTCGCTGACCACCACCCGGTCCTGGCCGAGCAGCGTGTTGACCAGCGTGGACTTGCCCACGTTCGGCCGGCCGACGATCGCAACCCGGGGCAGATCCGCCGGCAGCGCCGCCCCGCCGACGTCCGGCAGCAAGGGGACCATGGCCTCCAACAGATCGTCCACCCCGATGCCGTGCTCGGCCGAAACGGGGTACAGGTGTTCGTGTCCCAACCGATAGAAGTCCGCCAGCAGTGCTTCGGCCTTGGCGGTGTCGATCTTGTTGATCGCGATAAAGACCGGCTTCTGGGCGCCGCGCAGGAGGCTGTTGATCTCTTCATCGGCGGGGGTCAGGCCGGCGCGGCCGTCCATGACGAAAATCAAGATGTCCGCCTCGGCAATCGCGATCTGCGACTGCCGCTTGATGAGCGCGAGCATCCCCTCGCTGGCCGCGGGGTCCAGGCCTCCCGTGTCCACGAGGCGGAACGGCCGGCCCCGGTAGGAGCCGTCTGCATAGTTGCGGTCTCTCGTCACGCCGGGCACATCGTCCACGATGGCGGGCTTCCCGCCCAGCACGCGGTTGAAGAACGTAGATTTGCCCACGTTCGGTCGGCCGACGATGGCGATCAGTGGGGCGGGCATAGCTCAAGACCGTAACATAGGGGTTTCCGCAAAGACAAGGAGCGACGGGCGGGATCGCTGTCTCCGCAGAGAGGCCGCCTGAAGCGTAACAGCTTGCAATTGACCAATTCTTACGTTAAAGTAAGGGACGTTAAAATATGAAAGGAGATGGTGCCGATGTCGACGTCAACCGTCACGAGCAAAGGTCAAACGACGATCCCGAAGAAAATTCGAGAACGGCTGAATCTGCACCCCGGCGACCGCCTGGAGTTTATCGTGGATGAAGATGGGCGCGTCATGGTGCTGCCGGCGACCGTAGATGCTGCCGACCTGGCCGGTATCCTGAAGACCCCGTCGAAACCGGTGACTGTGGAGGCGATGAATCAAGCCATCCGCAAGCGAGGGGGCCGCCGATGATCGGCCTGGATACCAACGTGATCGTGCGCTACTTGGTCCAGGACGATCCTGGACAATCCCGCAAGGCGTCTCAGTTGATCGCGCGGGAATGCACCAAAGAGCATCCC
>SCVQ01000042.1 GCA_004296865.1 Nitrospirota bacterium | reverse complement strand
GGTCGCGCCGGGATAGAGCTTCCGCGCGGCCACCATGGAGGCCAGGCCGTCGAAGTCCGCGTTGAGATGAGTGGTAATCAGTTCCACACAGCCATTCTAGCAGGATATGACCGAAGCGTTAAGGAGAGAGCACGGCCGGCTGTTTTTCTCAGTCGGCCGCTTTCTTGAAGACAATGTCGCCATAATAGGCCGTCGCGGTTTCGCCGGTGTTGTCCGTGTCGGTCATGATGGCCACGCCGGAAACCATCGGCGGCTCTTCGCCAAAGGCCTTCTTATAGTCTTCATAGACGTTCCGCTGCTCCTCGGCCCAGGTCCCGATCCCCTGAGCGCCGCTCCGGACGACGATCATCTTGGCAAAATCGGTGAAGGCATTGTCCACGAACGTCCCGACCGGGGCTTTCGTATCCCAGATATAGTTGAGCGCCCCGATGGGGATGTCGCCGAACAACAGACGGCCGGCCTGGTACTTGGCTTTTTTGAACAGGTTGACCTTCTCGGGCTCGTATTCGAAGGTGATGTAGAGCCTGGCCGGATAGTCGTCGCCATCTTTCCGGCTGATGTCGCTCTTTTTGAGAAGGTTCTCCACCTTCCAGCGCCAGCGGACAAACGGGTACTCCTTGAGATCGATCTTGACCGGCTTGGCCAGCCCAGAGGCCGAAGCCTCGCTCAAGGCTTTCACCACCACGGTGTCCCCATCCCTGACCAGCTTGTACTGGGTCGAGGAACCCACTTTCTTGAAGATCAGGGGCTTCCATCCGGTCGGAAGAGCCACCCCCTCCGACTCCGCTGAGAACTTCCCCACCTCGATGACCGAACCCGAGTCTGCTTGGGATATCGGAGGGATGGCCAGCAGGACAATGAATAACCCTGTCACCCACTGCTCAACTCTCCCCTTCTTGAAGCGGGTGGCGTCGAACGGGCGCCCAGCCGCGCGCAGCGGAAGGGCCCCACCGGGGGATGGGTGGAGCGAGCACGGCTGGGCTGTTCGACGACAGGCCCCGCTCATTATCTCTACCTTCTCATCCAGGCAAACAGCTTCGTCAGCAACGCCTTCTTCCCTTGCGTAAACGTCGCCTTGCGCCATGCGTTCGCGACCTTCTTGACGACCTCGGCCTGCGTTGGATAAGGGCGGATCGTGCCGGTGATAGTCCTCAGCCCTAGCCCGGCCTTCATGAGGACCGTGAACTCGCTGATCATCTCCCCCGCATGGGCCGCCACGATGGTCGCGCCGAGAATCTTGTCCGTCCCCTTCTTCACGTGCACCCGCGCAAATCCTTCGTCTGCTCCGTCCAGGATCGCGCGGTCCACCTCGTCCATCTTGACGGTAACGGTCTCGACGTCGATCCCCTTGGCCTCGGCCTCCGCTTCGTACAGGCCCACGTGGGCGATTTCCGGCTCCGTATAGGTGGCCCAGGGAATGATCAGGTTGTCGGCGCCGGCATAACCCAGGCCGAACGGATGGGGAAAGAGCGCATTCTGGATCACGATCTGGGCCATGGCGTCGGCGGCATGCGTGAATTTGTAGCGGGAGCAGATGTCACCGGCCGCGTAGATTTTTGGATTGGTCGTCTGCAAGCGGTCATCGACCTTCACGCCGGACTTGTCGTACTCGACTCCCACCGTTTCGAGCCCCAGCCTCTCCACGTTGGGGGCGCGGCCGACGCCGACCAGTATTTCATCGACCGTGATGTCATGGCGTTGGCCGTGGGAATCGACCGCTAGTCTCTTGCCGCCGTCCGTTTGGTTGACCTTGAGGTCCATGCCGCAGCACAGAATTCGGATGCCGTCGCGGAGCATCGCCTTATGGACGATCTCCGCCGCATCGCGGTCTTCGTTCGGCAGAATGCCATGCAGGGCCTCGACGAGGAACACCTGACTGCCGAACCGGGCGAAGGCCTGAGCCAGTTCACAGCCGATGGGGCCGGCTCCGATCACGGCCAGACGGGCCGGCCGCTCGGTGAGCGAGAAGATCGTCTCGTTGGTGAGATAGCCGACCTCCAGCAGACCAGGGATTGGCGGTGCGGCGGCACGGGCGCCAGTGCAGATCGCCGCCTTCACAAACCGGAGAGTCTGTCCATCCACTTCGACCGTATCCAAGCCCGTGAAGCGTCCCTCCCCGATGAAGACATCCACGCCCAGTTTCTGGTAGCGGTGCGCCGAGTCATTGTGGCTGATGCGGGCGCGCAGCTTCCGCATCCGTTCCATCGCCCTGCCGAAGTCATACTGCACGCCATCCGGAACGCTCACCCCGAACTCCCCGGCACGGCGCACATCGGCCCAGGCGCGCGAAGCCCGGATGATCCCCTTGGAGGGCACGCAGCCGACGTTCAGACAGTCCCCGCCCATCAAGTGCTTCTCAATCAAGGCAACCTTTGCGCCGAGCCCAGCCGCCACGACCGCCGTCACGAGCCCGGCCGTCCCCGCTCCGATCACGACCAGGTTGTACCGTCCGCTGGGCTCCGGGTTGACCCAGGCCGGCGGATGGACGTTGTTGACGAGGGCGCGGTTGTGCTCGTCATCCGGCAATACGCAAACCGTTTCGGACCGGCTCATGCAGGCTCCACCCTCCTCGACCTCACACGCCTTGCCGTGGAGACATCTTCCGATAGAACGTCGGCACCAGGGCCAGCAGGCCCAGGAGCGAAAAAGCCAGGAGCACCTTCGGCGAGGCGATTTCGCTCAGGGAATTGATCGTGCCGAGTTGCCGGCCGACATAGGCATAGACGAAACTGCCGGGGATGATCCCGATGGCCGTCGCGGTCACGTAGGTCCCCAGGCTGACTTTCGTGAGCCCGGACAGGGTATTGACGATGAAGAACGGAAAGACCGGAATGAGCCGGAGCGTCAGGAGATAGCTGAAGGCGTTTTTCGAAAACCCCTCCTGCAGCGGGCCGAGCCGCGCCCCGAACTTGGCCTCCACCCAATCGTGCAGGAGATACCGCGAGGCCAGAAACGCCAGGGTCGAGCCGCTCGTGGCGCCCAGGTTGACGTAGAGCGTCCCCACCACACTGCCGAACAGCAATCCTCCGGCCAGGGTGAAGAACACCGCGCCGGGGAGAGACGCCGCGACGAGCGCGCAGTAGCTCACGATGAACAGCCCCACGGCCACCGCATAATGCTGCTCCGTAAAGGCCAGCAGACCGTCCCGGTGGGCCTTCAGGGATTCCAGCGAGAAGTATTGCCTGAGGTCGAAATACCAGAAGACAAAGATCGCAGCAGCCAAGAGAAGAAGCACGACGAGCTTTCCCTTGCTGAATGAGGGCGATGACGCAGGCACGGTCGTTGGCATGGCTGGTCCATCATTTATCATAGTTTGCTCCGCAATGCAGCTATCGGCAGCTCGATATTGTATTTTGTCCTGAGTGGTAGAATAATGCCTCGCCCGTCGCACCTCACCAGGAGGCTCCATGGCCATGAAGCCTCCCATCCCTCCCGACAGCAATTGGCATACCTGGACGCTTCGGATCGGAAAAGGAGACGCGCAACCGTGAACAAGCGATGCCGGCCGTGGGAAAACGGAAGGGGAATCGGAACGAATCTACGGTGGAAGTCCCCGGCGCTCCTTCGGTTGGCCTTGCCGTTAGCCCTGCTGTTGGCCTTGGTCGGTTGTTCGCAACCGCCGCGGCCGACGCAGCCGAGTCTGGGAGAGCCGCGCCCGCCGATGGCGTCCGGGATCGCGAGCGTCGAGTACTGGCGAGACGTGAAACCGATACTCGATCGTCGCTGCGCGGTCTGTCACGGCTGCTACGATGCGCCGTGCCAACTGAATCTCAATGCCTTCGAAGGCATTGCGCGAGGGGCTCACAAAAAGAAGGTCTATGACACCACGCGACTCGTTTCGGCGGAACCGACTCGTCTGTTTGAGGATGCGAATTCGGTGGCGGAATGGCGCAAAAGGCTTCTTCCCCGTCTTGAGCGAGCCGCCTCAACCAACCCAAGAGGACAATGCGCGTCAGGCAGCGGTGATGGCGCGCATGCTGGCGCTCAAGCGGGCCCATCCGTTGCCAACTGTCATGCCCTTGCCGGAGACGTTCGACTTTGCGCTGGATCGCAAACAGCAGTGTCCGACCGAGGCCCAGTTCGATAATTTTGCGTCCGAGTACCCGCTGTGGGGGATGCCCTACGGCCTGCCGGGGTTGACCGAACGCGAGCATGACACCTTGATGCACTGGATCGAAGACGGAGCCCCGTACCAGGAACCGGCCCCTCTCTCTCCGTCCTACGGGGAACGTATCAGGGAGTGGGAAGCGTTTCTCAACGACGACGCGCCCAAGCACCGGTTGATGAGTCGCTACCTCTACGAGCACCTGTACCTCGCCAACCTCTATTTCGACGATCTCGACGACCGCCCGTCCCGGCAATATTTCCGCCTGGTCCGCTCACGAACGGCGCCGGGCCGACCGATCGACCGGATTGCCACGCGCCTGCCCTATGACGATCCCGGCTCGGACACAGTCTACTACCGCCTCCAACCGGTGCGCACGAACGTGCTGGCGAAGACGCATATCCCCTATGCCCTCAGCCAGGCACGCAAGGAACGGTATACGGAATTATTCCTGGATGCCCCCTACGAGGTCCGTGCCATGCCGACCTACGATCCGGTCGTCGCCTCCAACCCGTTTCTCGTCTTCCACGATCTGCCGGTCCTCTCGCGATACCGGTTTCTGCTCGACGATGCCAACCTCTTCATCATGATGTTTATCAAGGGTCCCTCCTGTCGCGGGCCGGTCGCCCTGGACGTGATCGACGACCGTTTTTGGATCTTCTTTGTCGACCCCGACAGCGCCGTCCTCGACCACCTGACCGAATTCCTGGCAAAGGAAAGCAAGCACCTCTGGCTGCCGACCGAAGAGGGAGCCAGCCGGCTGGGCCTCGTCTCCTGGCTGAAATATTCCAGCCTGCAGAAGGAGTTCCTCAAGGCCAAGCAGGCCTATCTGGAAAACTTGCCCGCCAACGACGAATCCGCTGATCTGGCCTTCATCTGGGACGGGAGGGGACGCAACAAGAACGCCGCCCTGACCGTGTTCCGCCATACGGACAGCGCCTCAGTCGTGCAGGGTTTGGTCGGCTCGAACCCGAAGACTGCCGTGCTGCTCTCCTACGACTTGTTCGAGCGGATTTACTACCTGCTGGTCGCCGGATTCGACGTGTACGGCTTCATGGGGCACCAGCTCGATTCTCGTCTCTACATGGATTTCCTGCGCATGGAAGGGGAATTCAACTTTCTCCTCCTCTTGCCCAAGCAGATGCGCGAAAAAGAGCGGGACTTCTGGTACCGGGACGCGCACCAGTCGGTCAAGGACTACGTCTATGGCAGCCGCATCCACTTCGATTACGAGAGCGGGATCGACTACAGGACGGACAATCCCAAATCGGAACTCTTCGATCTCTTGCGCCAACGCCTCACCGGCGCGCTCAATCAGGACTACGACATCGGCGGAGAGACGGACCCCGTGCTCCGAGCGCAGATCGAGGCGCTGTCACGGCTGCGAGGCCATAGGCTCGCCTGGCTGCCAGAAGTCGCGTTTCTGGCCGTCACGGATAGGGCCGGCGCGGACAGTCGCGAGGATCGCTGGTACACGCTGATTCACGATGACGGGTATAGCAACATCGCCTCGCTGTTCGATCAGGAGGCGCGCCGGCTCCCCGATGAAGACGGCTTGACCGTGACGCGCGGCTTCGTCGGCGCCTATCCCAACGCCTTCTATCGGGTGGATCGAGCGAACCTGCCCCAGTTTGTCGCAGCCCTGGCCGGCCTCACGAGCGAGCAGGATTACCGGAAGTTTGTGGAGCGCTTTGCGGTGCGACGGACCAGCCCGGACTTCTGGAGCCACAGCGATCAACTCCACCGGGCCTACCAGACGAATGCACCGCTTGAGGCAGGATTGTTCGATTACAACCGGCTAGAAAATCGATGAGGCCAAATCCTCTGCACCTATTCCTCGCATTGCTTGCAGTTGAGTGATTCCCCTAGATGTTGCCGACGACCTTCTTCGGTCAGTGTCCAGGGCCGGTTGGCGAAGGGCGGCTGATGACGCACATGCTGAGCGTGGCCACAGGCCAGATCGGCAATCCAATCGCCCTGCTCATCCTGATGAAAACCGATAATGGGTCGGATCATTCCAGAAGCTTTGTGGCGGGTTCTGCTCCGGCCAGAGGCTTGTTCACTGGCCGCCTAGTTCTTCGGTAAATCGGAAAGCCAGCGTCCGGCTCTCGATGTAGAGCAGTCCCCGTTCCTGCTTGATGTCATACGTCAGGGTGATCTCGGTCTCGTTGCCTC
>SCVQ01000413.1 GCA_004296865.1 Nitrospirota bacterium | reverse complement strand
CACCTATGTCGTCGCGCTGCTGTCGCTCGTCATGGGGGTCCTCTTCTTCTTCATCGGTCTCTCCATGGGCGTGGGGTTTTGGGTCAGCGCGATCTTTGGGATCGGGATCATCGTGGCCAATGTGCCGGAGGGGCTCCTGCCGGCCGTGACGCTGGCACTGGCAATGGGCAGCCAGCGGATGGCCAGGCGCAAGGCGCTCATCAAGCAATTGACCTCCGTCGAGACCTTGGGTTGCACCACTGTGATCTGCACCGACAAGACCGGGACACTGACCGAAAACCGGATGCGGATCGAACGCCTCTATGTGGACGGCGACGAGGTCGAGGCGCAGGAAGGCCGGTTGGTCAGACGCGGCGAGGGACCGGCGTTGAACGTGCAGCACTGGAGGCCCCTGTTCCGGGCCATCGCTCTGTGCAACAACGCCAAGCAGGCGCGGCGCGGCGTGGCTCGGGCGTCCGTCACCGGAGACCCGACGGAGGTGGCCCTGGTCGAGTTCGCGCAGCAATATGGGCCGATGCACGGCCTTGGCGAAGGCTACTTCGCCGAGCGTTTTCGACGCATGGGCGAACTGCCCTTCGATGCCGATCGTAAACGGATGACCACGATCCATTGGATCGAAGGACAATTGATGGCGTTTGTGAAGGGAGCCCCGGAGATCATGCTCCCGCTCTGCACCCGGACCCAGGTGCATGGGCAGGTGCTGCCCATGACCCAAGAGACACGCGAGGCGATGTTGGCGCAGAGCCGTTCGTTCGCGCATCAGGCCTACCGCGTGCTGGCTGTGGCCATGCGGAACATCGAAGCGGGGGTCGCAGAGCACCTGAGTCCTGAGACTGTCGAGCAAGAGCTCACCTTCCTGGGGCTGGTGGCCTTGATGGACCCGCCGCACCGCGAAGTGCCCGAGGCGATCGCGCGCTGCAGACAGGCCGGCGTCCGGGTCATTATGATCACCGGCGACCATCCTCTGACGGCCTTGGCGGTGGCACGCAAGATCGGGCTCGTGCCTTCCGAGTCCGAGCACGAACCAGATCCGCCTACCATCATTGAAGGAAGCCAATTGGAGACGATCGGCGACGAAGATCTGAAAAAGCTCATGCAGGCTGATGAGCGCGGACGCTTGTCGGTGTTCGCCCGGATGACCCCCAGCCACAAGATGCGCATCGTCACGGCCTTGATGGAGATGGGGGAAATCGTGGCCGTGACCGGTGACGGGGTCAACGATGCACCGGCTCTCAGGAAGGCGGACATCGGGATCGCCATGGGGGTGGCCGGCACGGATGTGGCGAAGGAAACGGCCGACATGATCCTGTTGGACGATAATTTCTCCACGATCGTGAACGCGATCGAGGAGGGCCGGGCGGTCTATGCCAACATCCGCAAGTTCGTGACCTATGTGCTATCTCATACGACCCCGGAGCTCGTCCCGTATTTGGCCTACGGACTGCTTGCGGTTCCGCCTGCGCTGACGATTCCCCAGATACTGGCGGTGGATCTGGGCACCGATATCGTTCCAGCCCTCGCCTTGGGCGCCGAGCCGCCTCACGCCGGGATTATGGAGGTCCCACCCAGGCCAAGGGCTGAGCGTCTGCTCAGTCTGTCAACGCTGCTGCGGACCTATGGGTTCCTCGGCCTGATCGAGGCCGGGATTGCCATGGCCGCATTTTTCTGGTTCTTGCACGTGCAGGGCTGGACCTGGGGGGCTCCGTTGGCCTGGACCGATCCGTTGTATCGCCAGGCGACCACCATGACGTTCGCTGCTATCGTGATCGCGCAGGTGGCGAACGTCTTTGCCTGCCGGTCCGAACGGGTCTCGATTTT
>SCVQ01000412.1 GCA_004296865.1 Nitrospirota bacterium | reverse complement strand
GCTCTTCCGATCTCCAGGAGCGACAGGAGGTCTGGCGCCATGAAATTCGGGTCCACGTCGCTCAATTCGAGAATCAGTTCCCCCTGCTTCACCCGGCTGCCTTCGAAGACGTGCCATTTTGTGATGCGGGCGATAATCTGCGCCTCGATATCCTGCGGTCGTTCATAGGGCGTGTAGGCGGAGAGTTGACCGGTGGCGATCACGGTCTGGGTCCATGGAATAAAGGCGATCGCCACGAAAAGGAGCAGCAGGAGCTTGATGGCTATCCTGCCGTATCTGCGGAGGTAGTCCGGGATACGCGCCAGTTCCCAGGCGCGGAGCTGCGTGGAGGTGGCAAAATCGTCGATCGCGATGTCGTCCAACCCCGTCGGCAGGTCGACGAGCGCCTTGACCTTCCCTTTGAGGCTACTTTGGATGCGCGACATAGAGTATCTCAGCCAACCATAACCGATTAGCATCATAGAGGATTCACCAGTATTGGTCAATTGTTTGGCTGCGCGGGCAAGGGGAGTCGATCCGAATGCCTTGCCCCGGCCGGCCGGTGGTTTCGCCTTGACCCCCGCGTCGGAGAAACGCTAAGGTGGGGCGTCACTGACGGGTCTCCTCAACACGAGGTTCTGCGGGTCTCACGCATTGACGGGGAAGATGATGGCAGGTCGGCCCAAACAACCGTCGAAGAAAGCTGCAGGGCGAGGGCGCGTCTTACCGTTGGTCGGCGTGTTGGGCGGGAGCAAAAGCGACTTCCCTGTGTTGGGAAAAGCCGTGGCCATGCTGGCGCAACTGGGGGTGCCGAGCGAACTCTTGGTGGTGTCGGCCCACCGGACGCCGGATCGTCTTTTTGCCTATGCGGAGCAGGCCGCCGGGCGAGGCATCGAGGTCATCATTGCCGGGGCGGGAGGCGCCGCGCATCTGCCGGGTATGCTGGCAGCCAAGACCCTTCTGCCGGTCATCGGTGTGCCGATCCCCACTGAAAATCTGCGGGGCCTTGATTCGCTCCTCTCGATCGTCCAGATGCCGCGCGGTATTCCGGTGGCTACGGTGGCCATCGGCGGGGCGGAAAATGCGGGGTTGCTGGCTGCCCAGATTCTGGCCGGGCGCGACCCGGCCATTCGAGACCGTCTCAAGCGATTTCGCGCCGAACAGACGCAGGCGGTCCTTGCGTCGGCCGAATCGAACTCGCCGGTCACGTCGAAAAGAAAACGGACCATGCGGCCGAGCTAACCGATGAGCAGTCGCATCGAGCCCGGTGCCATGGTCGGGGTTTTGGGGGGAGGGCAGCTTGGGGCGATGTTCGCCATAGCTGCCCGCCGTCTCGGCTACCGTGTCGCCGTCTGGGATCAGGATTCCGATGCGCCGGCGCTCAAACTGGCCGACCTGCCGTTGCGCGCTCCCTTCACCGACTCAACCGCCCTCGCCACGTTTGCCGGTTCGATCAGTGCCGCGACGTACGAATGGGAAAACATCCCGGTTGTCGTAGTCGAGGCGCTGGAACAGCGGATCCCTGTCAGGCCCGCCAGCCGTATCTTGAAAGTGCTGCAACATCGGCTCGAGCAGAAAACCTTTCTCAAGGATCGGGGTTTTCCGGTCGTGCCGTTCCGCGCCGTGACAACGTCTCATGAATTGACCGCTGCAGCGGAAACCATCGGCTTCCCTGGTCTTTGCAAGACGGCCACGTTCGGCTATGACGGCAAAGGCCAGTGGCGACTCGCCGGACCGGCTGAGGCACGTGAGCTACAGGAGCGGTTGGGTCGGCAAGGGCAAGGG
>SCVQ01000411.1 GCA_004296865.1 Nitrospirota bacterium | reverse complement strand
CGAGTTTCTACAGGACAATCAAGATTGGCTAGCGCTGTGGCGGAAAATATCCATCGCCATAAGGACCAATTACATGTAAGCCAGAGTGCGGACGGTTTACCCGTGCCGTTCAGAACTGTTGCGCGGGGAATCAAGGAGGAGATCTCGCCTCAGCTCGCTAGCTTGTTGAATCCCGATGCAATTTATCTGCTTGGAATATGTTTCGACTTGGACGTTTTCGAACCCGATTTGCTTTTCCTTGTGGCACTGCCGGTTTCGCTTAATGATTTTCGGGTGTTATGTAGGGAGCACAGGGGGGTCGATTTTCATGAGGGTGACCTTAAGTTCGCACGCGCACTGCCTGATGAGCCAGCTTTGATTATCGATTTGTCCAAGCCTGCTTGGCTACCAACTGGGCAAGCTTCCCTCATGCGTGCTGTTCAGTTCATTCAGGCTGTGTGCAATGAATCGGGAAGCAGCGTTCCCAATGTCGCACAAGAGCTGAGTAATGGAAGAGTTCCCTTTGCATAAATAACTGAGGCATTTGAGATCAGGGTTACACGTGTGCCTCGGAGTGGCTCGCCGGGGGAGGCGGCTCGGGGTCAGCGGGGACCGGGCGGGCGAGAGTCGAGGGTGCAGCGGGACCGCTGCCCCTTGCCAGCCGAGGCCTCACTTTTTCTTCTTGTCCTTCGGACCTTCCGAAAACAGCAGCCAGGCCAGGAAAACGAAGCTGATAGCAACAGTTGAAATCGCTCTGCTGGCGGATTTGTGCTAGACTTACTCGCGAGGTGACACCATGACAAAGCTCCTGGAAAAAGCTTTTGCGGAAGCGTCTCGGCTCTCCGAGAAAGAGCAGGACGCCCTGGCACGCGCTTTGTTGGAAGAACTGGCCTCAGAGCGACGTTGGGACGAACTCTTTAGCGGCTCCCACGATGTGTTGGGCGAACTGGCTCGGGAAGCGCTCGATGAACATCGGGCCGGCCGGACCAAGGAACTCGACCCGCAGAAACTGTGACTTCGCACACCAATGCGCGCTTTCGGCAAGCGCTAGCGTCGCTCCCGCCGCAGGTGCGGAGCCAAGCCCGCCGCGCCTACCGGCTCTTCAAGAACGATCCCAACCATCCGAGCCTTCGTTTTAAGCCCATTCATCCTTCGCTGCCCATCTATTCCGTGCGAGTCGGCGCGGGCCATCGCGCCGCCGGAGTGATGGAAGGAGATCTTATCGTCTGGTTTTGGATAGGCTCTCATGCGGATTACGATCGGCTCATTTCGCAATGGCGGAGGAAGTCTTAAGCCCGGCTGGCCACAGACCTACTTTTTTCCATCATGTTTCTTCTTGTCCTTCGGATTGTCCGCAAACAGCAGCCAGGCCAGGACAACGAAGCCGATCGCCACTGCTGTGACTGCCAACCAGGTTCCAAATTTCTCAGGCATGGTGCTCCTTCTTTGATCGTTCGCTCGGCTTGGCCTGCAACATCTGCTTCAACGCTTGGTCCATGCGCTTGAGCTTGCCGCTCAGGTCCGTCGTCACCAGCGTGGCCGAGCCTTCGACCACGAGACGGCCGCTCGTTTTTTCCTTCACGATGTGTGAGAACGTCACCGAGGCGTTCTTGCTCGTATCCACGTCTGTCTCGATGGCCAGGGTCTCCCCATAGCGAGCCGGTGCTTTGTACTCCACTTCCGCACGTACGACCATGAAGACCGTTCCTTCGTTCATCAACTGCGCGACGGAAACTCCGCGCTGCTCCAGATAATCCGTCCGCGCCCGCTCGAAATACTTCAGATAGTTGGCATAGTACACCACCCCGCCGCAGTCGGTGTCTTCGTAATAGATGCAGATCGGAA
>SCVQ01000410.1 GCA_004296865.1 Nitrospirota bacterium | reverse complement strand
GCTGGCCTTGCGCGTCGACCCGAACGCCACCACCGTGGCATGCTGGAAGGGCATCGTCTTGACGATGCGGAAGAACTCGATGTCCTTCGGATTTGCGCCGGGCCAGCCTCCCTCGATGTACTGCACCCCGAGATCATCCAGCTTCTGGGCCACACGGACCTTGTCGTCGACCGAAAAGCTGACATCCTCGGCCTGAGCGCCATCGCGCAAGGTCGTATCGTACACTTCGAGAGGCGGCAGCGCCTGACCCTGTCGTTCACGCGGGGGCGTCATGACGTCGCGTGGTCCAATCCGAAGGCCCCGTGCAGCGCGCGCATGGCGAGCTCGAGATACTTCTCGTCGATCACACAGGAGATCTTGATCTCGGAGGTGCTGATCATCATGATGTTGATGCCTTCTCGCGAGAGGACCTCGAACATACGCGCCGCCACACCGGAATGCGAGCGCATCCCCACGCCGACCAGCGACACCTTGGCGATCGACTCCGTCACCGCCACCGATTTGGCCTCGATTTCCTTCGCGATGCGCTGGACCAAGCTCACCGCCTTGCCCAAGTCCACCCGCGGCACGGTGAACGAAATATCGGTGAGCGACGCCTGGCTCACGTTCTGAATGATCATGTCCACGACGATGTTGGCCTCGGCCACCGGTCCGAAGATGCGTGCGGCGACCCCGGGCTGGTCCGGGACCCCGACAATGGTGATTTTGGCCTGGTTCCGGTCGCCGGTGACGCCGGAGACCGTCATCCGCTCCATATCTTCGTCTTCTGTAGTCACGAGCGTCCCCTGCCCCCCCTTGAAACTGGATTTCACTTCCAACGGTACCCCATGCTTGGCGGCAAACTCCACCGAGCGGCTCTGCAACACCTTGGCGCCCAAACTGGCCAGCTCGAGCATTTCCTCATAGGACACTTTATCTAGGCGCCTGGCGGTCGGAACAATGTTCGGGTCCGCCGTATAGACGCCGTCCACGTCCGTATAAATAATACAGCGATCCGCCTTCAACGCCGCCGCCAGCGCAACGGCGGTCAGGTCCGATCCCCCTCGCCCCAGCGTCGTGACGTCCGAGCGCTCGTTGATGCCCTGAAAGCCGGCCACGATCGGGATGACCCCCTCCGCCAGCGCCTCCCTGATCCGCTCCGCCGTGACACGGGCGATCCGCGCCTTCGTATGGCTGCTGTCGGTGATGATCCCGACTTGGCGGCCGGTGAAGGACCGCGCATTGATGCCGCGCCCGCGCAAGTCCATCGCCAGGAGCGAGGTCGTCACCCGCTCGCCCGTCGACAGCAGCATGTCCATCTCCCGCTCATCGGGAGACGGGGTTACCTCGTGGGCCAAGCGCACGAGCCGGTCGGTCTCCCCGCTCATGGCGGACAGCACCACCACCAAGTCGTGGCCGGCGCGCTTGGCTTCGGCCACCTGTTCCGCCACGCGGTGAATGCGCTCCACGCTCCCCACGGAGGTGCCGCCGTACTTCTGCACGATCAACGCCATGAAGCATCAACTCCGTGGAAACAGTCTGGCCATCAGCCTGGTGGCATCCCGAGAGCCGGCCTTCGCCGCGTCCGCCTCATTGAACCCCCGTGCCGGAGCCGCGTCCGTCTTCGCCGGCCCTTCATAGGACGCATAGAGCGCCTGCGGAGCGGCCGTGCGGCTTCGGACGTTCGAGGTCGCATCGCACAACAGGAGCACACGGTGCGGACCGAGCTTCTGCAGCCCGTTGACAATCGTGCCGACGATCTTCTGATCGAACTCCTCCACGACCTTGAGCCTGGCCTTGGGGTCCGATCCCTCCGCCACCTCAACCGGCATCTGCGCATGGACGTAGACCAGGTCCTTCTTGCCGAGCTCGCGCAGGGCCGCTTCGCCGCGGCTGAGGAAATCCGTGCCGCCGGATTCGGTCAGCACGGCCGGATCCACCGCCTCCAACCCGACACAGATCCCGACGCCCCGATGCAGGTCACTGGTAGAGACGATCGTGCCGGCAATCTCATACTGCTCGGTGAGCTTCGGCAATTTCGGCGCCCGCCCAGGCCCCCAGAGCCACAGGCAATTGGCCGGCTTCAGCCCCGCCTCGCGCCGCTGATCGTTGATGGGATGGTCGCGCAGGATGATCAACGAGGCGTCCATCAGTTTTCGCAAAATGTCGGCCCCGTCGCCGCTCGGCAGCACATCCCCGATCGACTTCCCCTTCACATCATGCGGGTCCGCACACACGGCCCGCGCTTTGCCGCCTACCCAGACCATCAGGTGCCGATGGCCGGTCCCGGGATAAAACTGGATCGTCTCCGAGCCGAGCTGCTCATTGACCGCCTCGATCAATTCACGCGCATCCTCGGTGTCGATGCCGCCCGCCGTATCGTCCTCCATCATGACCTGCGGCCCGAGCTTCTTGATCTCCACCTGCGGGCCTTTGCTTGACTGAGCCGCGGCCCGGAGCGTCACCATGGTGCAGCGATAGACGACGTCGTGCTCTTCGACCACCACGCCCAGACTGGCCGCCTCCAAGGGCGCGGGCCCTGGGTAGAACTTGCGCGGGTCATAGCCCAGCACGGCCAATTGCAGCACATCGCTGCCGTGGCCGAGGCCCTCCGCGTGACTCGTGACCAACCCCAGCTCACCGTTTCGCGCCAGCCCATCCATGTGGGGCGTCGCCGCTGCCTGCAGCGGCGTCTTGCCGCCGAGATCCTGTCGCGGCACGTCCGCCATACCCTCGCCATGCAGGATGATGTACTTCATCGCCTCCTTGCGTCCCTACGGACTCACACCGTTAACAACCGGGCCACGTCGTCCCGGTTGGCTTTGACCGTCTTCGGCTGGCGAGAGACACCGATGGCCGTATCCGCATCCTTGAGGCCGTGGCCGGTCAAGGTGCAGACCACCCGGTCTCCCTCCTTCAGCAGGCCGGTGCCGCTCATCTTGATCACACCCGCCACCGAGGCGGCCGAGGCCGGTTCACAGAACACGCCTTCCTCTGCCGCCACGATGCCGTAGGCCCGGAGGATTTCCTCATCCGTGACCATGTCGATCTTCCCCGAGGATTCCTCCACCGCCTGCAGGGCCGCCTTCCAACTGGCCGGATTGCCGATCCGAATCGCCGTAGCGACCGTCTGCGGGTCTTCCACGACGCGGCCCAACACGATGGGTGCCGCCCCTGCGGCCTGGAACCCCATCATCCGAGGGGCGCGAGCAATCTGGCCGGCGGTCAGGTACTCCTTGTAGCCGCGCCAATACGCCGTGATGTTGCCGGCATTGCCGACCGGGAGGACGTGGACGTCCGGCGCGCCGCCCAGTTGGTCGCAGACTTCCATCGCCGCCGTCTTCTGTCCCTCGATCCGAAACGGATTGATCGAGTTGACCAGTTCGATCTGGTTCGTCGCCGCAAGATCCTTGACGATCGCCAGGGCTTGATCGAAGTTCCCTTCGATCTGAATCACGGTGGCTTGGTGCATCATGGCTTGGGACAACTTGCCCAAGGCGATCTTGCCGGCCGGAATCAACACGTAGACGGCCAACCCTGCGCGGGAGCCGTAGGCCGCGGCCGACGCCGACGTGTTGCCGGTCGAGGCGCAGATCACGGCTCTGGCCCCGGCCTCGATGGCCTTGGAAATGGCCAGGGTCATTCCCCGGTCTTTGAAGGAGCCGGTGGGATTGGCGCCTTCGAACTTCAGGTAGAGCTCAATCCGTGGAGTAATCCGTTGAGCCAGACGCTTCGCGGGAATGAGGGGCGTGTTCCCCTCTCCCAGCGTGATCACCGGCGTCCGGGCCGTCACCGGAAGAAACTTCCGGTATTCTTCGATGACGCCACGCCACGGAGTCATGGCCGGCACACCAAGACCCACGACGGCTGACATGAATCGGCTACAGCGGGGCGCATGATTTACTCGTCTTGCCCCTCGACACGGATCAACGTGGTGGGCTCCGAAATGAACGCCGCCCGATCGATTTCGCGGAGCGACGCCTGGACGGCCCGCTCGGCGGCCGTATGGGTCATGATCACCACCGGCACGGTCTGGCCTTCCTTGCGCCCCTTTTGCAGCACGGAGGAAATACTGATACCGTGCTGCCCCAGCACGCCCGCGATCTGGGAGAGGACCCCCGGCCGGTCGAGCACCATGAACCGCAGGTAATACAGGGAGAGGATTTCCTCCATCGGACGGATGCGGAGTGGACGCCGCTGATCCCGCTGAAAGGAGGCGGGGGGCACCCGCCCGGACGCGCCTTTCAAAATGTTCCGCGCCAGATCCATGACGTCGCTGACCACGGCGCTTCCGGTCGGCATCGCCCCCGCACCCTGGCCATAGAGCACGATGTCGCCCACTGCATCCCCGACGAGTTGGATCGCATTATAGACCCCTTCCACCTGGGCGATGGGCGACGCGGCGGGGATCATGGTGGGATGAACCCGCGCTTCGACTTCGCCGTCACGTTCGCCCCCCAGAAACTTGGCGATCCCCAGCAACTTGATCGTATAGCCAAATTCCTTGGCATACATGATGTCCAGGGGCGTCAACTTCGTGATGCCCTCCGTGTAGATCTCTTTGACATTGACCGGCGTGCCATAGGCCAGGTTCACCATGATCGCCAGCTTGTGGGCGGAGTCGATACCGGCCACGTCGAAGGTCGGATCAGCTTCCGCATAGCCGGCCTTCTGCGCCTCGGCCAACACCTCCTGGAATCCATGTCCTTCGCGAGTCATCCGGCTCAGGATGTAGTTGGAGGTCCCGTTAATGATGCCGTAGATGGACAGGATCGTATTGGCCGCCAAGCCCTCAGTCAGCGCGCGGATCACCGGGATGCCTCCCCCCACGCTGGCTTCAAACCCCACATCCACGCCATGACGGGCGGCCGCATCGAAGATCTCTTCCCCATGCACCGCCAGCAAGGCCTTGTTGGCGGTCACCACGTGCTTCCCTCTCGCCATGGCCTCCAGGATCAGACGCTTGGCGGCGTCATAGCCGCCGATGAGCTCCAGCACGATGTCGATCGAGGGATCCTCCAGGACCTGCCGTGCATCGGTGGTCAACACCCCTTGCGGCAACCGGACGCCGCGATCCGTCGTAATGTCCAAATCCGCCACCCGGACCAACTCCACCGGCACCCCCACACGGCGACGGATGACCGCGGCGTTGCCCAATAAAATTTTGGCAACCCCGGTGCCCACCGTCCCGAATCCTATGACACCGACGCCGATCTTCGACTTCATCATGGCTCGTCGTATTTCAAGGTCTTCTTGATGCCCCGCACAGCCTGCCTGATCCGCTGTTCGTTTTCCACCAAGGCAAACCGCACGTATTCGTCCCCGCCCTCGCCGAATCCGATCCCGGGAGACACCGCGACCTTGGCGTCCCGGAGCAGCAGCTTCGAGAACTCCAGCGAGCCCATCCCGCGATAGGGCGTCGGAATCCTCGCCCACACAAACATCGTGGCCCGCGGCCGGTCGACTTGCCAGCCGATGCGGTTGAGCCCGTCCACCAGTTCGTTGCGACGATTCTGATAGCGGAGCACCGTCTCCTTCACGCAGTCCTGCGGCCCGTTGAGGGCAATGATGCTGGCGATCTGGACCGGTTGGAAAATACCGTAGTCCAGGTAGCTCTTGATCTTGGCCAGCGCCGCGATGACTTCCCGGTTTCCGACGCAGAACCCGACGCGCCAGCCCGGCATATTGTAGCTCTTGGACAGCGTGAAAAATTCCACGCCGATGTCCTTGGCTTCCGGCACTTGCAGAAGGCTTGGGGCACGGTAGCCGTCAAAGACGATGTCGGCATAGGCCAGGTCATGCACCACGATGACATTGTGTTCTTTGGCGAAGGCCACCACCTTCTTGAAAAACTCCAGGTCCACCACCGCGGTCGTCGGATTATGCGGGAAGT
>SCVQ01000409.1 GCA_004296865.1 Nitrospirota bacterium | reverse complement strand
GGTATTCACTATTGATTTGCCAACCTGGAAACGCAAACGTTCAACGGGAGGCCCTGATGGAGGCTGAACGCTGGATTCTGGTGGTGGATGACGACCGACACAATCGCGAAATGCTGGGTGAAGCTCTCAGCCGAGCCGGCTTTCAGGTCGAGCTTGCGCCCGGCGGTGAAGAGGCCGTGACGAAGGGGGGCTTGCGGGAGTACGACGCTGTGTTTAGCGACATTAAGATGACGCCCGTTTCGGGGATGGATGTGCTGGAGTCGTTTCGCAAGACCGCTCCAGAGACCCCCGTGGTCCTGTTGACCGCATTTGGATCTGTTGAGACCGCAATTCAGGCCATGAAACACGGCGCGTTCGATTACATCACCAAACCAGTGAACCTGGAAGAACTGGAACTGGTGGCAACCCGAGCAGTTCAGCATTGCCGCCTCGTGCGGGAACACCGTCACCTCCAGAGCGCCTTCAGCGAGCGCTTGCGCGCTGCTTCCATCATTGGGCAGAGCCGCAGCATGGTGGAGGTCTTCAAGTTGGTTGGCAAGGTGGCGCAAAGCCGGGCTTCTGTGTTGATTCAGGGCGAAAGCGGCACCGGCAAGGAGCTGATCGCCCGATCCATCCACGACAACAGCGCCCGCGCCGCGCGCGCCTTTGTCTCCGTCAACTGCAGTGCGATTCCGGATTCGCTCATTGAGAGCGAACTGTTCGGGCACGTCAAAGGCGCATTTACCGGCGCGCATACTTTCCGGCGAGGGTTGCTGGAGGAAGCAAACGGAGGCACCTGCTTCTTGGATGAAGTAGGGGATCTGTCGTCAATTGGGCAAACGAAGTTACTGCGGGTCCTGCAAGAGCGGGAAATCAGACGGGTAGGAAGCAACGAAGTGGTGACGGTAGACTTTCGGGTCATTGCGGCCTCCCATCGGAATCTTCTGGAACTGGTGCAGGCCGGGCGCTTTCGCGAAGATTTACTGTATCGGCTGAACACCGTGACGATCACCCTGCCACCTCTTCGAGAACGGCCTGAGGATATTCCATTCTTGGCGGAGTTTTTTCTGGCCCGGTATGGCACGGAGAAAAACGTAACGACCTTGTCTGAGGATGCGATGGAGGCGCTGCTCCGGTACTCCTGGCCCGGGAACGTCCGGGAGCTGGAACACATCATTGAGCGTGCGGTTGCGCTGGCTACCCACGCCGTCCTCTCAGCGGATGATCTCCCGCTTGAAATCAGGAAAGGGAAGAACGCCGGCCTTGAACAAGCGCGGGCCCGGCCGGGCACACTCAGCGCGCTCCAGCGCGAGCACGTACTCGCAGTGCTGGAATCGACTCAGGGCAACAAGGAACAAGCCGCGCGCCTGCTGGGGATCAGCAGGCGGACGCTGTACCGCCTGCTTGACCGCTATGGTCTCGGCAAGGGTGCGCCCAACCTCTCTGAAAACCGACTTGACACGACTTCGCACTAAGCCGTTGTTCATTGCCCAGCACCTCTTTCACTGACCGCACGTATCTTCCTGACATG
This sequence comes from Nitrospirota bacterium, assembly GCA_004296865.1. Taxonomy (GTDB): domain Bacteria; phylum Nitrospirota; class Nitrospiria; order Nitrospirales; family Nitrospiraceae; genus SCVQ01. Next base: position 578 of record SCVQ01000409.1, on the reverse strand, counting down.
CTGTGCCAGTTTGGCATCCTCGTTAGCCTTGCCAGGGCTAAGCCCGCCATAGTTTCTCAATCATTTGGCGCAACTCGCGCGATGCAGGGATGGAGCTTCCGCTATCCGGATGGCACCGTGCTTGCTCAAGTCATTGGTATCGGTCGAGGGTGAAGTTCAGACTGTAGACCGACCAAGCCTGGCTCTCGACGTCATCGTGGAATACCACAGAGAGGTGCATGGAACAGGAGGAGAAGCCATGGCATGCACGCGTTGATGATGTGCGAGGCCGCTCGGGCCGCTGCGGCGCTGCGTGAGAAGGGCTCCGCGGAGAGCCCTCGCCATGGCGGAGAGGGGGAAACCGCTGCACGGATACTGGGAGCGGGCCAAGATTCGAGGTGGGGAAATCAACAATGAGGGAATCGACGATGGTCAGAAGGAAATACGGAGCACTGCTCGTCCTGGCTGTGGTCGCCGGGCTGCTGGGGGGAGCGCTGTCCACGGCCTTGCTCCATGATGCGCCGGTGATTGCCCAAGAAACGACCGGTCAAGGGTTGAAGACTGTGACTGCGGAAGAATTCCGCCTTGTGGACCAACAG
>SCVQ01000408.1 GCA_004296865.1 Nitrospirota bacterium | reverse complement strand
CTTGCTGCTCCTACGTACTGCTGAGCAGTCTGACGAATGTTCGGGCTCGACCACTTTCATCTTCGCAGAGGGCCTAAGCTAGTCTCTGCCAGACCCGTCCGATGATGGCGGCAAACAGAATTAATCCCGCCATCGCGAAAGGTACCGCCTCAAAAAATTCAGTAAAGGGTAAGCCGAAGATAATCGTGGCTGGCATTAGCACAATGAACAGCTGCGGCAGCGACAGGCGCAGGCGCCAGAGCGTAACGCAGCAGGCTAGGATCGCTGCAGTGGCAAGACTGTCCGACGCCGTCAGAGCACCGGCCCAAGACAGCGCCAGAGCCACTGCAGCCGCCAAGACCGCGTCAATCCCGACGGGCTTGTGCGGCGGCCCATAGGAGCCGGCGTTCTTGAAGGCCGTGCGTGCTTCGTCCTTTCGCTTGAGGGCCTTGAGGCATTCGCCCAGCCAGAACCACCCAGCCGCCATAGAGGTGTCGAGTTCGAGGGCCTTTCTGAACGCTCGTTCGGCATGGTCATATTCCCGCAGCGACTGGTGGCAGACGCCAAGCCAAAACCAGGCCGCGGGATCAGCTTGGGCGCGGGCAACAACCTTCGAAAACGCTTCGGCCGCGCCCCGAAAATCCCCTGCGTGACGTTTGGTGGCGCCTAGATTGGCGAGCGCTGTCACATAGTCCGGATCAAGGCGCAGCGCCTCTTCGAGCGCCTTGATGGAGTCCTTGAAGCGCCGGCGCCTTCGGTGGTCTCGACCGAGATTGTTCCAGGCTACCTTGTTCCCGGGTTCGAGGGCCAGGCCCCTCGCATAGCACTGCGTCGAGCGCCGGTAGTTACCGTCTAGCCCGTACGACCAGGCCAGAGCGAACCAGCCTGCGGCATCCTCGGGTGTCAGCGTCGTGACGTCCTCGAGCAGAACTACCGCGCCTCGATGATCCCCGGCCTTCATCGCTTCGGCCGCGCGTCTCGATTGCTCAAGAGCATTCTGTCGCAGTGCGGCAAGATCCTGCGTCTGCCGTTCCTCCATTTCCCGCCGGCGCTTCTCAGCTTCGTCCAAATCCCGGGTCAGGCGCTGGGCCTCTGCCGTCTCCATGGTGTCCCGCGCGCGCTGTGCTTCCAACGCACGCGCTTCCTCGGCTTCCAGTTTTCTGCGCCTGGCCTCTTCTTCTAGTCGGGCCTGATCGAGGTCGCGCTGATGCTTCTCGTCTACCTGGCGGCGGCGAGCATGCTCCGCTTTGGCTGCGGCGGCCGCCCTTCTTTCCCGCCACTCGCGAAGCAGATCGCGGATTGACGTGCCTAAGGAGAAGGGACTGGCTTCCGGCTCGCCATACGCCTCCGCCTCCTCGAGTGGGGAAAAGGCCAAGCCCGCCTCGCGCGCGACTGCGGTGGCGCTGACTTGGTCGTTCGCCCGTGTGGGAGCAGCTGCGGTTCGCGCCGCCGCTTCCAGCCGCACCTCGATCTCTTGCACCAATCGCCCGGCGTCTTGGTCGGAGAGGCTGCCGGTTCCACCGGCATATTGTCGTTCGAGATAGTAAAGCTTCAGAAATCGGTCGAGATGGTCACCATCTACTGACTGCCGAACGCGATTGGCCACCTCATTGGGGTTGCCGCTGGTATCATGTCCAGATGCCTCGATCGCCTTCCGGACGCGCCGCCAAAGCACGACATGCACGGGCTGGTCGTCAGCCATGCTCGATTACCCCCCTGGCCGGCCGCACATGGCAGATGCCACACCTCTCTCCTTCCGGCTCATCTTCCGGCGCGAGAGGTTGCAATGAGGGCAATGGTTTCGGTTTGAGGGAGTCCACCAAGCCGATCGCCTCTGTCTCCGACACCTCGCCGTCCGCACCGCCATAGTGACGAGGATAGAGGTAGTTCCAGACAAATCGCTCGACGCGCCCATCGAGGCCGGCCTGTCGGACTGCCCTCGCGATCTCTGCCGGCGTCAACACTTTCGCCTCAAGCGGCATCACGCCTTTGTCAGACAGAAGCCCGCACAATTCGCCCCAGAGTTCAATCGCGCTTGGCATCACGATGACTTTCGGCCGACAATTCGGCGTAGGCCCATCAGCAGAAGCAGCGCAGTTACCATGACGAGGGCCGTCGCGCCCAGGCCCATCAAGAGGCGGACAAAGGTGATCTGCCAAAAGGAGGTCTGTTCGACCTGGCGAGAGGGCAGGGGATCACGGCTTCCCTGGCCCAGGCCGCCGGACCCGGTGCCCATAACGGCCGATGCACTGGGCTTCCCCGATCCAGGCCCAGGGGGGGGATCTGGAACCTTGTCGTTCTTCTGCCCTTCCTTTCGATCGGTCGGCTTCTGGGTCTGGTCTTTCTTGCCATCCTTCGGATCGGCCTGCTTCTGCGACTGTTGCTTCTTGTCGTCTACCGCTGCTTCCTTCTTGATCTGCGGCTCCTGCTTCTTCTCGGTCTCTGGCTTCTTCGGTGGCCGGCTGAACAGCATGAAATCATGAGG
>SCVQ01000407.1 GCA_004296865.1 Nitrospirota bacterium | reverse complement strand
TTCAGATAATGGTTGAATGCATCTTCTTCGGACAGGAATCTGGCCTGGACTAACGAGGGTAGGTTTTCAACTTCCTTCCAATACCTTTCGAATTCTGGCTTTATGAGCATTGGAAGCACGCGGTTGAAAAACCCCACGACCTCCTCCGTGTCATTCAAAAAGGAGGTGTGGCTAGCCCAAATCGTTTTGCTAGTGACTATTCCATGAAGCCCAGATGCGGTCGTGTAGTGAGTCACCTCTTCGTGTTCTTCATGCAATTTTTTACTCATAGGGCTCTTCACTCAAGAGAGGGTTGAGGACCAAGTCTTGCAATCATAACATTCTGGCTATCTGTCGCTATCAGGTCCTCACACTCTTCGTATCCGCATCGCCAGATCGATCACGATGCCTTCGCGCAGTCCCAAATCGCTGACCAGACAGACCGTCAGCCCCAATGTCTCCATGATCCCTCGCAGGAGGATCGTGCCGGCCACGATGACGTCCTCGCGGCCCAGCTCCAGCCCCAACAAATCCATACGCTGAGCCTTCGTACGGGCCAGGATCTCTTTCTCCAACCGACAGATCGTCTCCAGATCGAGACGGTAATTGTGGATGCGCGACCCCACGTAGGCCGGTAGTTGCTGAGCCATGGCGGCCAGCGTCGTGATCGTCCCGGCGGTTCCGACAAACGTGGCGCCTTGCAGGTCGCCGAGCGAGGCGCGCAGGGTCTGGCTGTTGGACTTGACCAGAGCCCTGGCTTCCGCCAGCTCTTCGTCAGTCGGCGGATCGTGAGCCAGACACCGTTCCGTCAGTCGGACCACTCCCAATTCAATCGACCGAACGACCGAGGGCTTCCCCGGTCGATCCAGGATGAACTCCGTGCTGCCGCCACCGATGTCCAGCCCCAGGACCGCGACAACACCGAGGGGCAGTCCGGACCGGATGCCCAACATGGTTCGACGGGCCTCTTCCTCACCACTGATGATCTCCACGTCGAATCCGGATTCCCGCTTGACCGCCGCCAGAAATTCGTTGCGGTTCTCGGCATGACGCAGGGCGCTGGTCCCAACCGCGATGGCTCCATCCACGCCGTGCCGGTCGATGACGGCCCGCCACTCCCGTAGCGTGGCGAGGACGCGCTCCATGGCAGCGGTCTGTAGCCGTCGGCTGCGATCCACTCCCTCCCCGAGACGCAGCAACCGGCGATCCGAATACACCTCAAGCAAGCGGTATTCGCCGGTTACCCGGGCGATCAGCAAGCGGCAGGTCAAGGTCCCGATGTCGACTCCGGCCAATAGCATGACGATAGTCCGAATGACGCGCTCGCGAGGGCGGCGCCCAGGGCGCGCTCAGGTCCCGGTCCTGACCTCTTGCATGTCCGCCAACAGTCTTGCCCGTTCCACTTTGAGTTTCCGGACTTCTTCTGCCCGTCGGGCGATCTCGAAGTCGGACACGATCTGCCCGGCCGGCTCCCCGCGTTCATGCAGTTCGACCGCTCGCTCGCCGATGTCGCGATGGAGATCTTTGAGGCGATCGTCCAACTTGCGCAGCTCCAGCCGGAGGCTCAGGAGTTCGGTTTCTTCCAGGGCGCGGCCGGCGACCCGTGCCGTGCCATAACGAAGGCCGGCCCAGCCGGTCTTCAAGTCATGCTTGATTCGTTGCAGCACCCCCATGGTCCCTCCCTCTTCGTCGTCCGTTCAACTGATCGCCCCCAGGTCCAGCTTTTCCTTCCACCGACGCAGCATCAGCGCCTTCACCCCTCGATGACCGGGATGGCCCAGGTGCGGGTCGGACGCAAGGAGGGCAAAGGCCTCCTGCCGAGCCTCCTCAAGCAACGCCGCGTCTCGAATGAGATTGGCGGCCCGAAACTCCGGCACGCCCCACTGCCGCACACCGAAAAATTCCCCCGGCCCCCGGATGCGCAGATCTTCCTCCGCGATCACGAATCCATCCGTGCTCTTCACCAGCGCGTCCAACCGGCGCCGGGCCGGCTGCGAGCCGGCGGCGCCGGTTTGGCCGGTCGGGAGATTCCCCTCCTCTTCGGCCCTCCTGCGCCCTGAGGCCAGGAGCAGACAGAAGGACTGCTGCCCGCTGCGCCCCACGCGCCCCCGCAACTGATGCAGTTGCGCCAGCCCGAACCGTTCCGCATGCTCCACCAGCATCACCGTGGCATTCGGGACATCCACGCCGACCTCGATCACCGTCGTTGCAACCAGGACCTGGATCTCCCCCGCCTTGAAGGCGGCCATCGTGCGTTCTTTTTCCTCCGCCTTCAGACGGCCGTGGAGCAAGCCCACGCGGAAGGCACGAAACTCCGCCGCCTGCAGCTTCTCGGCCCCCTGGATGGCGGCCTGCAGGTCCACCTTTTCAGACTCCTCGATCAAGGGATAGACGATGTAGGCCTGCCGGCCGGCCTGCAGCTCATCCTGCACCACGCGGTAGGCCTTGCGTCGTTGCGACTCGCTGAAGAGCCAGGTCCGCACCGGCTTGCGTCCTGGCGGCAGGGCATCGATGATCGAGATGTCCAGGTCGCCATAGACCGTCATGGCCAGAGTGCGGGGGATCGGCGTGGCGGTCAGCACCAACACGTCCGGACGATACCCTTTTTCGACCAGGGTCTTCCGCTGGAGCACGCCGAATTTGTGCTGCTCGTCGATCACCGCGAGGCCGAGCCGCGCAAACTGCACGCCCTTCTGGATCAGGGCATGCGTCCCGATCACCACCTGTGCCTCGCCGGTCTCAATCTTCCGCAAGGCGGCCGCGCGTGCCTTGGCCGCCCCGCCGCTCTTCAGCAAGACCGCCTCTACGCCCAACTCCTGGAGGAGCTGTCGCAAGTTGAAGTAATGCTGCTCGGCCAGGATTTCGGTCGGAACCATGAGCGCAGCCTGGTAGCCGGACCCGCAGGCGATCAAGATGGCGCAGAGGGCTACGATCGTTTTGCCACAGCCCACGTCGCCCTGGATCAGCCGGTTCATCGGGCGCAGCGAGGCCATGTCGCGTTGAATCTCGGACAACACGCGATCCTGCGCGGCCGTCAATTGAAACGGCAACAGCGCTCGCACGCGTGCGACTAACTCCCCGCCGCCATCGAACCGAAGCCCCTTCACTTCTTCCTTGACGGACCGCTGGCGAAGCGCCAGCGCCAGTTCCAGCACAAAGAATTCCTCGAAGGCGAGCCGGCGATGCGCCGGCGTGACCCCTCGCTCCAACGCCGTCAGATCGGCCGGCGAGGATGGGAAATGCACCTCCGCGAGGGCGGCCGCGATCGAGGGAAACCGACGACGCGCCCGTAGCGGGGCCGGCAATACGTCCTCCACGCTCGCGACATATTGATCCAGCAGGCCCTTGAGCACCGCGCGGATGAGCCGGGACGTCAACCCTTTCGTCTCGTGATAGATCGGCACGATGCGCCCGACGTGCAAGGGCGTCTCGTGGTCCTCGCCCAGCACCTCGTACTGAGGCGAGTCCATCTTCAGATCGATCCACCCCTTGCGACCCGCCGACACGACACCGCTCAGCATCACGCGAGCCCCCGGCTTGAGCATTTTTTCGAGATAGGACTGGTTAAAGAACACGCCGTGCAAAATCCCGGTCGTGTCGTCGATCGTCACGTCCAGGATGGTCAGCCCTCGTCGAGCCGTCCGCTTGAGCTCGCTCCGCTGCACCACTCCGCAGATCGTCGCCCGGCTTCCCGCCGAGAGCTGTCCGATCGGCGTACGCGTTGCACGATCTTCATATCGCCAGGGGAGGAACCACAGCGCCTCCTCGACAGTCTTGACGCCCAGCCGCTCGATCAAGGCAGCCCGCTTGGGCCCGACACCTTTTGCAAAACGAATCGGGATCGTCCAGAGTTCCTGGGCCAGGGGCGCCGGGGACGGGATTGGGGGCGGTGGAGCGACGCGCTCGCGATCCGGCCCCTCGCTCGGCAGATCCGTCTCGCTCAATCGATCTAAGATGGCCCGCGCCCCGACGAGCCGTCGCCGGCGTTCCGCCTGATCCGCAATGGTGTCATAGTCGGCAAAGAGCTGTCGAAGCGTCAGGAGATCGGTTTCGACCGCCGGGGGGTAGACCCGGTCGGCCAAGGCTTCGACCACCTGGCGGGACACGAAGGGGCCGAGATTCTTGACCGTGGAAAGATGCGCGTAGGAATCCCGGCTGGCAAACTCAATGGGACGAGCCAGGCATTGTACGATGTGCTGAAGTCGCTCCATGGAGTCCGCGGAAGCCCCGGACCTGATGCGTGGGGAGGGTTGTCAGACAGGTCGGACGTATGGTAGCATAGGCACCGGCTAGAGACAACGAGCGGTCGCTCAGAGAGAGAAGGAGTGGTATCGTGGCGTACACATGTGACCTCTGCGGCAAGGGACATCAGTTCGGGCATAATGTCAGCCATGCCAACAACAAGACCAAGCGCACCTTCAGTCCGAACCTCCAACCCGTCAAGGCCCTGGTGAACGGCTCCCATATGCGGATCAGGGTCTGCACCCGCTGCCTCCGCTCCGGCCTGGTGAAGAAAGCGGTGTAGCAGCACCGCCCCTTCCCGATCCCACTTCTCCGGCAGACTCCCGCTGTCACGTGGAACGACTCCAGGTCGTCTTTGTGAACCAGGAGCGTGAACGGTCGGCGGCGCTAGGGAATCCGCTGCAGCGTGACTTGGTTGCCCTGATACTCCCAGACAAGCTGATCGCCGGACAAATCCACGATGTCATACACCCGGACGGACTGCATGCCGGGCACAGCCACCGGCCCCACGACTATGCCGACGGGCATGCCGAGCCCGATTTTGACCCGATGCGGGTCAACGAAGCTGTAGCTCCCGTTGTAGTGGCCGGACACCAGCGTGCCATCCTTGAAAAACTCCCAGGTGATGCCGGAGGAATCCTGCCAGCGTCCGACAATGAGCTTCTGAGGCTCTTGAGACCCCACGCTCGGCGCTGACTCCGATCCAGAGTGCCGCGGCGTCATGAACATGTCGGACGCTTGAATCGTCTGGATGTTCCCGGCTGGAATGACCACCGTGCCCTTCTCCATCGCCACCTGCACCTCCCCGCCAAGAATCGTTATCGCGCCGACCAGGGTACGCCCGTCATCCGTCTTCACCAGGCCCTTGGACAGGGCATGGATGAGTTGCGCATCGATCTCCTGCGTTCTTAGCGTCGATTTGATCGTCAGTGACCCGCCCACGATCGTGCCTTCGATCTGTTTGCCATCTTTGGTCACGACCGTCCGATAGGGCTCTTCAGCACCTGCGGGGCCGGAGAGGCTGAGGAGGAGGAAGCACAGTCCGATAGTCGTTCGCAGCCGAAACATTTTCATGGGCTCACCGACCCTGTTCAGTGATGCGAAGCGCCTGCATGGTGGAAGCGGTCGACAAGAGAAAGAACTTGAACGAGAACACGCATGGCCGTGATCGAGGCTGTGCGGACGATCGTTTCAGCGCGAACCGCTGCGGGCTTCTCCACGAGCGATCGCCCAACACGCTTCCATGAGTTGCCGCAGTCGTTGCTCCTGCTCAGGCGCCACCTGCCGGAACTCAAGCCCATGCCAGGTGCCAAGACTCCACTGCACCACCGCCGATTCGATTTCAATCGCGGGAGCACCTTCTTCGGGATGGATATTCAGACGGAACACGGTCCCGATCGTCAGGCCTGCCTCGCTCTGACAACACCCCCCTTGCACACCGAGATTGACCATCGTCCCGGTCTCCTGTGCCTGGTCTCCCGTGAGCGAGGTGAAGAACTTGACCGGAAACCGCTCGGACTCGCGACGCTCCCTGACAGAGGACACATGCCAGTGTCCCGGCTGCAGGACGAGAAAGCGCTGCATGCAGATCTGGCATCGAAAGGGATTCACGCAGAAGAGGCCCAACCATTGTTCCCGCCACCCGCGACGCCCAACCCGATGAATGAAATCCTTGCCGCATTGCGGGCAAGTGGTGTTCAACCGAATCATACCCTGTTCCCTTAGACACCCACGCTTGCATTTCAGAATACGCCAAGGCCTCAAAAAAAGCGATCAAAGCCGTTAATCCGGCCTGACCGTTCGCCCCTACACGACCCAACCTGATTGGTGACCTGCTGGCGACAGGTCGTCTGAAAACGAAAGGGACCTGGAGGCGTGAACGCCTCCAGGTCCCTTAAAAAGATTTGGAGCGGGAGACGGGATTTGAACCCGCGACAACTAGCTTGGGAAGCTAGGACTCTACCACTGAGCTACTCCCGCCCTTAGGATATGTTCGATCAAGATATACGAATCCTACGCTGTGGCTCCTATTCAAGTCAAGGGAGGGGAAAGCTTGGAGCTGATGGCAAAAAATCTTGCTCTCCGGCATCTGCGCATCGCAGTTTTTCCATATGCCATCAGCCATGCGCTCTTATTCCTGTGCCTTGTACTCCACGACCGCAAATTTCCGACGGCCGATGCGGAATCGGTACCGGTGGCCAACGGTCAGCGCAAGGGTTACATTGGGATCGGACTGCTTCACTTCATCCACTTCGACGCCACCCTGGGCGATCAACCGTCTCGCTTCGCTCTTGCTGGGGACCAAGCCGGTGCGGACCACCAACTCCACCAAACCGATCGCCGGCTTGGCGTGATCCGTGACGTCGGCCCGAGTCAGCAAGAGACGCGCATCCGGCTCATCCGGAAATTCCTTTTCGCTGAACCGATGCGTAAACTCCTGCCTGGCGCCGGAGGCCGCGTCGGCCCCGTGATACTGAGCCACGATCAGCTCCGCCAGCTTCTGCTTGGCCTGCATCGGATGGGTCGCTTGGACTTGCTCCAGACTCTCCGTCGTCAGCAGCTCATAGTACCGGAGCATGAGTTGATCGCTGATGGACATCAGCTTACCGAACATATCCGCTGGACGATCCTCCAGCGCAATGTAGTTGCCGAGGCTCTTGCTCATTTTCCGGACCCCGTCGGTTCCTTCGAGCAAGGGCATCGTCAGCACCACTTGCGCTTCCTGCTTGAAGTCGCGCTGCAAATCGCGCCCGACCAGGAGATTGAATTTCTGGTCGGTCCCGCCCAGCTCGATATCCGCTTTGAGCGCGACCGAGTCATAGCCCTGGATCAAGGGATAGAGAAACTCATGGATGCTGATCGGCTTTTGCTCGTGGTAACGCTTGTGGAAGTCCTCCCGCTCCAGCATCCGCGCCACATTGTAGTGGGCGGCCAGCTGGATCAGGTCTTCGGCCGTCATCTGGCCCATCCACTGGCTGTTGAACACCACCCTGGTCTTCTGAGGGTCGAGGATCTTGAAGATTTGCCGCTCGTAGGTCTTGGCGTTCTCCCGCACTTGTTCTTT
>SCVQ01000406.1 GCA_004296865.1 Nitrospirota bacterium | reverse complement strand
GGTCGTCGGGGAGGCGGTGGTGGCCTTTGAAGTCGCCAATGCCATGATTGAGAAGTTCGGAGGCGACAATCTGGAGGAAATGAAGCGTAACTACGATGCGTATCAGGCCTACGTGAAAGCCTTTTAGTTTCCCTGTCGCTGTGGTACCATCCCGCTGTTTTTCTCTTTCTCGATCTTGCTTCGGGCCATTCTCGTCAGTGAGGCCGCAACGGTGTGAGCCGCTGTGGTGCCTGGTGACAGGCGGCGAGGATCGGCTCCGGCCCGGTCGGTCAATGCGGAGATCGGTCATGTCCTCGGCGGAACACTGTGTGAGGGTGTCGCTGGCTGAACGCAGCTACGACATCCTGATCAAGGCCGGCTTGCTCCGTGAGGTCGGTCGACGGCTCCTCGGCCTCGGCCTCGCCGGCAAGGTGGCGGTCGTCACGAACCCGGTCGTGGCCAGGCTCTATGCGCCGGCTGTGCTCCGGTCGCTCAAAGCCGCCGGCTATCAGACCCTCATGATCGTGGTTCCGGAGGGGGAACGGGCGAAGTCGCTTCGGTGGGTCTCCGCCATTCTGGACGAGTTGGTGCGCGCGCGGTTTGAGCGGGGGTCCGTCCTGCTGGCTCTGGGTGGTGGGGTGGTCGGCGATCTGGCCGGGTTTGCGGCGTCCATTTTTGTCCGCGGAATCCCCTTCGTCCAGGTGCCGACGACGCTGGTGTCGCAAGTGGATTCCAGCGTCGGGGGCAAGACCGGCGTCAACCATCCCTTGGGGAAAAATCTGATCGGCGCGTTTCATCAGCCGCGCCTGGTGCTCATCGATCCGGACACGCTTGGCACGCTGCCGGTTCGTGAGCGGGTCGCCGGGCTGGCGGAAGTGATCAAGTACGGCATGATCGAAGACGAGCGGTTTTTTGCCTACCTCGAGCGGCGCATGGCCGATCTGCTCAAGCTGGAGTCGGACGCGGTGGTCCACGCGATTATGCGGTCCTGCGAGATCAAGGCTTCGGTGGTGGCGGAAGATGAACGGGAGTCTGATCGGCGGCGCGTGCTCAACTACGGCCACACGGTGGGCCATGCCTTGGAGTCCCTGGGGCGGTACCGGACGTTGATTCACGGGGAAGCCGTCGCGATTGGGATGGTGCAGGAAGCGGATCTGGCCGGACAGTTGGGGCTGTGTCCGCCGGAAGTGGTCATCCGCCAGCGGGATCTCGTGCGCCAGGCAGGCCTGCCGGATAAGCTGCCGCCGGTGCGGTTCACGGAACTCTGGAATACCATGCAGCACGACAAAAAAGTCGCGCAGGGGCGTCTCTACTGCGTCCTGCCGGAACGGATCGGGCGGGTGGTGATCGCCCCGCTCGAGCGGGCCACAGTGAAACAGTGGTTTGTCCAGCGGGGGCGACAGGGGGGAGGGACGGGCCGACGCACCGGTGCGGCTCTCCCACAGCGGGGCTAGATGCAACCCAAGCGTGCACGATCACTGGTGGAACTCGAACAGGCCTTGCGCGAAAAGACGCGCGAAGTGGACGTGTTGCATCGGATCAGCGAGTCCATCAGCGGTACGCTGGACTTGGAAGCGGTCCTCAAGCACATCGTCGAGGTCGTGGTCGAAGTGACCAAGGCCGATGCCTGTCTGCTGTACCTGCTCTCCGAGAGCCACGAGGAACTCATTCTCAGGGCCTCCAAAAACCCGCATCCCAAGCTGATCGGTCGGATCACGATCGGTTTGGGGGAAGGCATTACCGGATGGGTGGCTCGGGAGCGGACGCGGGTGGTGATTCCCAGCAATGCCAACGACGATCCCCGGTTCAAGTTTTTTCACAACCTGCCGGAAGACCGCTACCAGGCCTTCGTCTCGGTGCCCATCATGGCGAAGAAGGAGGCGGTGGGGGTTATCAACGTGCAACACAAGCGGCCGCGCCGGTACCGTCCGGATGAACTGGCGTTGTTGTCTACAATTGCCACCCAGGTGGGAGGGGCCATCGAGAATGCCCGGCTCTATGCCGAGATGACCCGCAAGGCCCTCCAGGTGGACACGTTGTCCCAGGTCTCGGAAACGGTCGCGTCCAATCGGCTGATCGAGGATGTGTTGCAGTTGATCGTCACCATGACCGCCCAGATGATGAACTCGAAGATCTGTTCCATCATGCTGCTCGACCAGGCGGTGGGCGAACTGCGCATTATGGCGACTCAGAGCCTGAGCGAACAGTACAGGCGGAAGCCCAGCTTGAAATTGGGGCAGAGTATCAGCGGGAGGGCCGTGCAGGAGCGGCGGTCCATCATCGTGCCGGACGTGACGCGCGAACACGACTACATGTATCCGGAACTCGCGCGAAAGGAAGGCCTCTGTTCCCTACTGTGCGTGCCGATGCTGATCCGGGATCGGGCGGTGGGGGTGATCAACAGTTACACCTCTGTGCCCCACGCCTTTACGGCAGAGGAAGTCAAGGTGCTGCAGGCCATCGCCAACCAGGCGGCCATCGCGATCGAAAACACCACATTGGTCGAAAAGTCGTTCGAGATGCAGGAGGCTCTGGAGGTACGAAAGTTAGTGGAACGGGCCAAGGGGATTCTCATGCAGGCCAAGGGGATTTCCGAGGAGGGGGCGTTTCGTCTGATGCAGCGCCAGAGTATGGACATGCGCAAATCCATGCGCGAGATCGCCGAAGCCGTCATACTGGCCATCGGGATCGAGCGTCAGGCGGACCTAAAAAGACCTTGACGGCAATCGGGCCCGATGGTATAAACGCTATGCAAGTATGTCCGGGAAACAACGGCGTTTCCCTTTGGTTGGTACTGTGAGCGGATAGTAGGACGATGACGTCCTCCACCCTGTCGGGTAGAGGGCGTTTTTTTTTGGCATCGTAGGGACGGCCGCTGACGTGGGGATGCGGGAGTAGAAAACGATGCGCCTCTTTCGTATCGCCATGGTCCAAATGAACCCGACGGTCGGGGATCTGGACGGGAATGTCCGGCGCGTGACCCAAGGGATTCGCGAGGCCAGGAAGGCCAAGGCCGACCTCGTGGCCTTCCCCGAGCTGGCGATCACCGGCTATCCGCCTGAGGACTTGCTGCTCAAACCGCGGTTTTTGGAAGACACCCGCCGGGCTCTTGGCGAAGTGGTCCGGCAATGCCGGGACTTGGCGGCGGTGGTCGGCTATGTCAGCGAGGGGCCCGGTGGAGAATCCACTCAGGTCCCTCAGACGGTCGTTCCGGCTGGTCGGCACGAACGCTACAATGCGGCGGCGGTCATCGTCGATCGTCGGCTGGTCACCTCCTACGGCAAGTTGTACCTGCCGAATTACGGGGTCTTTGATGAGAGCCGGTATTTCCATCCCGGGCGCCGCATTCCGATCATCGTCTTGAACGGAACGGCCCTGGGCGTCAATATCTGCGAGGATATCTGGTTTCCGGAGGGGCCCAGCCGGGCCCAAGCGGCGGCCGGTGCGGAAGTGATCGTGAACATCAATGCCTCTCCCTTCCACGTGGGCAAGAGCCGGTTCCGCGAACAGATGTTGGCCACCCGCGCAAGGGAAAACGGCGTGATCGTGACCTATACCAACACCGTGGGCGGGCAGGACGAGTTGGTCTTTGACGGGAACAGTTTGATCCTGGACCAGACCGGCGAGGTGCTTGTGCGGGGCAAGGCTTTCGAGGAAGACTTCCTGCTCGCCGACCTGAACGTCGGCGCGGTGTCCAGGGCCAGGCTGGCACAGGGGCGGAAAAAATGGCTGGCCGGAAGAACCTCCGCGACGATGGAGCGTGTCGTGGTCTCAGATTCCTATGTCGCCCGGTCGCGTCCGCGCATCGAGCCCGACCACGCGTTGCCGCTGAGCCCTTTGGAAGAGGCGTATCGTGCGCTGGTCATGGGGGTGCGGGACTACGTGCGAAAGAACGGGTTCAAGCGCGCGGTCATCGGATTGAGCGGAGGCGTCGATTCAGCCCTGACGGCGGCGATCGCCGTGGAGGCCTTGGGTGCCAAGAATGTCCTGGGGGTCTTCATGCCGTCGCCCTATACCTCCCGTGAGAGTCGCGAAGATGTCATGGAATTAGCCAGGCGCTTGCGGCTTCCGGTGCAGACGATCCCCATCGCGCGCCTCTTGCACTCGTACCTGCGCGAACTCGCGCCGTCGTTCGCAGGTCGGTCTCCCGACACGACCGAGGAAAATATCCAGGCCAGGATTCGCGGCAACTTGCTGATGGCGCTGTCCAACAAGTTTGGGCATCTCGTCTTGACCACCGGCAATAAAAGCGAGTTGAGCGTGGGCTATGCCACGCTCTACGGCGATATGGCGGGGGGCTTTGCCGTGATCAAAGATGTGCCGAAAACGATGGTGTACGACCTCGCCCACTTACGCAATCGCAGGGGGACGACGACCGTCATTCCCAAGCGGATTTTGGACCGGCCTCCCTCGGCGGAACTCAAACCGAATCAGAAGGATGAAGATACCCTGCCGCCCTATGCCGTGTTGGACCCGATCCTGAAGGCCTACGTGGAGGAAGACCAGGCGCCGGATGAAATCGTCGCGAGGGGATTCGATCGGGCGACGGTGGTGCGGGTGATCGCGATGGTGGACGGCAGCGAGTACAAGCGGCGCCAGGCACCGATCGGGATCAAGATCACGCACCGAGCCTTCGGGAAGGATCGCCGGATGCCGATCACGAACGGGTATCGCAATATCGAGGGAAAGAAGTCACGTGCGGGCCGGATCACGGGCGGCTGCATCCGCCCAGTGGACCGGTAAGGAGGTGCTTGTGACACAACCAAGTGGGGGCTGGGTCCGGGTCCTTCCGACTATGGCCTGGACTGTCGCCGGTGTTCTTCTCTGGGCAAGCGGAGCCTGGGTGCAAGGTGCACAGCCTCTGCCGGACGCCCCGAAGATCGAGAGCGGGGACACGGCTTGGGTCCTGGTTTCCACGGTCCTCGTGCTGGCCATGGTTGTGCCGGGACTGGCGCTGTTTTACGGCGGACAGGTGCGGAGCAAGAATATCCTTGGGACGATGATGCACAGCGTTGTCGTCCTCTGTCTGGTCAGCGTGATCTAGGTGTTGTTCGGGTACAGCTTGGCTTTTGGCCCGGATAAGGGAGGAGTGGTGGGAGGGCTGGACTGGGCCGGGTTGAGCGGCGTCGGGGGTGAGCCCTCGAAGTACGGGGCGACGATTCCCCATGAGGCGTTCATGCTGTTTCAACTCATGTTGGCGGCGTTCACGCCGGCCTCGATCGCCGGCGCCTTTGCCGAGCGCATCCGGTTCAGCGCCTTGTTGCTGGTTGTCGCCATCTGTTCCATCTTCATATACAGTCAGCTGGCCCATTGGGTCTGGGGCGGGGGCTGGCTGGGCAAGATGGGGGTGCTGGATTTTGCCGGGGGCTCAGTCGTGCACTCTGTTTCAGTGCCATTGTTTGGAAGGGCAAGATCGGCTATGATAACGCCCTCGATGTCGTCGGGATCCATGCCGTCGGCGGGATTGTCGGGATGCTGGCGACCGGGTTGCTGGCCTCCAAGGGCGTGAACGCAGTGGGGGGGGCGACGGGCTGTTGTTCGGCAAGCCAGCCCAGTTCGACATCCAGGCCCAGGCGGTCTTTGTCACGGCGCTGTTCTCTTTTGTGGGCAGCTACCTGATCCTGAAAGTGGTGGATGGCGTTATTGGCTTGCGGGTGAGTCCTGAAGAGGAAACGACCGGCTTGGATCTCAGCCAGCACGGCGAGCGGGCCTACTCGTGACCATGCAATTGTGCAATTGACTCATCGGTTCATTGACGATTGTCTCTGAGATCTCCAATGGATCGAGGGCTCAATAAATCAATCGTCAATTCTGGAGGCTG
>SCVQ01000405.1 GCA_004296865.1 Nitrospirota bacterium | reverse complement strand
CAAACGCTGCGGGATGCGGACGGCATCCTCATCCCCGGCGGATTCGGCACGCGCGGCATCGAGGGGAAGATCGACACCATCCGCTACGCGCGGGAACGGGGTATCCCGTTCTTCGGCCTGTGCCTGGGCATGCAATGCGCGGTGATCGAACTGGCCCGGCACGTGGCCGGCCTGAAGGGGGCGAACAGCTCCGAATTCGATTCCCACACGCCTCACCCCGTCATCGACCTGATGGCGGATCAACGATCCGTCCACGAGCTGGGCGGCACGATGCGGTTGGGCGCCTATCCCTGCGTGATCCAGGAGGGCACGGTGGCGCACAAGGCCTACGGCGTGACGGAAGTGCGGGAGCGACACCGCCACCGCTATGAATTCAACAACGCCTATCGGGAGCAGCTGACCAGTCACGGACTCGTCCTGAGCGGGCTCTCCCCGGATGGGCGTCTGGTGGAGATCGTCGAGCTGCCGGACCATCCCTGGTTTGTCGCCACCCAGTTTCACCCGGAATTCATGTCGCGCCCGCACCGGCCGCATCCGCTCTTCAGCGCCTTCGTGGGGGCGGCCTTGCGGCGCAAATGCGGACACTGAGCGCACAACGATGAACGACGCTGATACAGGAACGAGGCCCCTCGCCAGCCGCTCCGGATGGTTCTGCCATTCATCATGCATCGTGCATCGTGCATCGTGTCGCTTCGGAGCGAGGTAGCATGCCGCACGACGTTGACCTCGGACCGTTTAAGATCGGCGCCTCCCATCCACATTTCCTGATCGCCGGCCCTTGCGTGATCGAAAGCGAACGCCTTGCGCTGGAGACCGCCCAGCGCATCGCCGACATCACCCGCTCGCTCGGCATTCCCTATGTCTTCAAGGCCTCCTACGACAAAGCCAACCGCACCTCGATCGCATCCTTCCGCGGACCAGGGATCGAGGAGGGCATCCGCGTCTTGCGCAAGGTGCGGGAAGAAGTCGGGGTCCCCGTGCTCACCGATGTCCATAGCGCGGAAGAGGCCGCGCGGGCAGCCGAAGGGGCCGACATTCTCCAGATCCCCGCGTTCTTGTGCCGTCAAACCGACCTGCTGGTCGCAGCGGCCAAGACCGGCCGCGTCGTCAACGTCAAAAAAGGCCAGTTTCTCTCCCCCTGGGAAATGGGCAACGTCGTCAAGAAGTTGGAGGAAAGCGGGACGCACCGGATCGTCCTGACCGAACGCGGTTCATCCTTCGGCTACAACAACTTGGTTGTGGACATGCGTGCCCTGCCGATCATGCGGAGCCTGGGCTACCCGGTGGTCTTCGACGCCACCCACAGCGTCCAGTTGCCGGGAGGGGCGGGGACCAAGTCATCCGGACAACGGGAGTTCATCACGCCGCTGGCCAGCGCGGCAGCGGCGGCCGGCTGTGACGGCTTCTTCATGGAAGTGCATCCCGATCCCGACCGCGCACTGTCGGACGGCCCCAATATGGTGCCGCTCCATCAATTGAAACCGCTGCTGGAACGGCTGGTCCGAATCTGCCATGCCGCAGGGAAGGGAGCTGAGTCCGGCGCATGAGCATCCAGCGGGGGAAACGGGTGCTGGAGATCGAGGCCAGGGCCATTGCCGGGCTGATCGACCGCCTCGACCATCGCTTTGCCGAAGCGGTGGACCTGCTGTACGGCTGCACCGGCAAGGTGGTGATATCGGGCATGGGCAAATCCGGACTCATCGGCCAGAAGATCGCCGCGACGCTCGCCAGCACGGGTACGCCGGCGTTTTTTCTCCACCCGGCCGAAGGCATCCACGGCGATCTGGGGATGCTGGCCCGCCGCGACGTCCTGCTGGCCATCTCCAACAGCGGCGAAACCGAAGAGGTGCTCAAGCTCCTGCCCTTCGTCAAGCGGTTGGGCATCGGCGTCATCGCCATGACCGGACGAATGCCGTCGACGTTGGCCAAGAACAGCGACGTGGTCCTGGATGTGTCGGTGAGCGAAGAAGCCTGCCCCATGGGCCTGGCCCCGACCGCCAGCACGACCGCCACGCTGGCCATGGGGGACGCCCTGGCGATTGCCTTGCTTCAGAAGCGCGGGTTGAAGGAAGAAGACTTCGCGCAGTTTCATCCCGGCGGGACGCTGGGGCGCCGGCTCTTGCTCAAAGTCCGCGACCTCATGCACCAAGGGGGTGCGATCCCCAAAGTGCAGGGCCAGGCATCGGTCCGCGAGGCCATCCTGGAAATGACGACCAAGAAGCTCGGGATGACGACCGTCGTCGATTCCACCGGACACTTGCTGGGCGTGATTAC
>SCVQ01000404.1 GCA_004296865.1 Nitrospirota bacterium | reverse complement strand
TCGGTGGCGGCGCGACGCCGGCCGCGCGCCAGCGCACGCGTGATCTCGCGGTCCATCTCGGCAGTCGATTCGTCCTTGGTCCCAACCTTAGCCATGGCGATCCCGCCCTTCCTCCGATCCATGAACGCGGCGCCAAGCCGCCAGCAGCTTGGCGCGCCGGGTCTCGATCTCCAGCACCGCGCGGCGCAGGCCCGCGCGATCGAACCCTCGCGCCCAAACCGGCACCGGTCGGCCGTCCGGTGATCCGAGAAGAACCTTCGCCTCGGCTCCCGCCGAAAAGACGTGAACGTGGGGCGGCCCGTGATCGTCGAGATAGATGACGAAACGCAGGTTCCCGGCACGATGGACAGTCGGCATGCGAGAATAACCCATCTGATGGGTTATTCAAGGACCCACCGGATCCGACGGTAGTGGTCTCGCTATGGATTGCAATATCAATCTCTAATACAACTTTACCGTGCTCCACCTGCCACCCCCGCCCCAACTTGGCCACCGGGGCTATTCGCACGGACCGGGAACACTGGCCGGGGCGAGGGCGTTTACGTCGGGCACACCCACCGATGGGGGGCCATCATCATGCGTTACAACGTCCTGCCGACCCTGCCCGACCCGCCGCACGACCACGAGATGCCGCAGCACGACACGCCGGACCCCTACGACGTGCCGCCGGATATCGGCACCGGACAGGCAGGCTTTGTCTTCGCCTGCCTGGTGCTTGTGATCACGCTGGCGATGGGGATCATGGCGATCGATCAATTGAAGAGCGCCACCGGCCTGCTGGCCAACACCGTCGAGCGCGCCGTGACGGTGCACATGGAGCCGCCGCGGGCGACGCTGCGGTAGATTGACGTCGGGTGGAACACCGATCGACGCTTTCGGACATTGCTCCGCTTGGCGGCTTGGTTACAAGCCGCGGCCTGACGCTCCTCCGGCCGAGCTTCGCTCGGCCGGTCGGGGGCCCGCGAGGGCGAAGGGGCTGCGCGCGTATGATCGATTCGCGTCGGGTTTGCGGCGCCTCCCGGGACGGCCGGATGAGGGAGGCGTGGACTAGGTTCTTGATCGGCAGGGTTCTGGCCCTGCCCCCAGTGGCTTGCGACCGCGTCCTTGGACTTGGCCCCTTCTATCGCCCGTTTGGCATCACCCGCGTGGAGAGCGGGACGCCACCAGATCACGACAAGGAGCCGTCCCGGGCAAGTGAACGGGCGGCTCGGCCCCTCTAGACAGGCCTCGTGCGATGATAGCGAAAAAATAGGCTGGAATCTGCGGAAGCTGCAAGTAAAAAAATTTAGTGGGCGGGAGGTGAGCGATGCTAGCAGAGTGCTAGCACTCGCGCAGACTGCAACTTGTCGAAGAATCCGCCGCCCGGCACCAGCTTCCATTCGGCGCCAACGACACGCTTCTTCTTGCGGATGGTTAACCCAGCCAGAGGTAACCGCGGGACGAGGCGGAAGGCGATTGTCTGAC
>SCVQ01000403.1 GCA_004296865.1 Nitrospirota bacterium | reverse complement strand
TCCTTGAGAGAATCCCGGAATACGATCATCACCATCTTCATTGCAGGCCCTCCATTTGGCGGATGAGATTCGCTGCGCCACGTGCGATCTTTGTCAGACCCGCGCCAGACGTTGCGCCAGTTCCCGTTCCTCGGCCTCGGATGTGACCTGGCCGTTGAGGCGGGCTTCCAACAACTTCTCCAGGATCTTCTTGTACTGGGGACCGGGCTTGAGCCCCATCGC
Organism: Nitrospirota bacterium; assembly: GCA_004296865.1. Lineage (GTDB taxonomy): Bacteria > Nitrospirota > Nitrospiria > Nitrospirales > Nitrospiraceae > SCVQ01. Next base: position 2,404 of record SCVQ01000403.1, on the reverse strand, counting down.
TTTCAGGTCCGCTCCGGTGAGGGACGGTTTCACCTGCTGATAGGTGGTCAGGTAGGCGGAAATCCGGCGCTTGGCGGCGTCCGACTTGGTCTTGGCCATGAGGAGCAGCACCGTCTCGTCGGCCTGGCCGTGCAGCAGACGGTAGGTGTCGGCCGGGCTCGGCGGAGGACGTTTCACGAGTTGTCGGAGGATGCGGTGCGAGGCCGCGTGGCCGGCCCTGACCTTCTCGGCGGCACGCTCGGGCACCGCCAGCCGCGCCAACGTTTCCCCGACCGCCTTGTGCGGAATCACTTCCATAATCGCCATGAAGTAGACCAGCCACGGATCGATCTGCTGCCGCAGGTCCGACAGCCGATACCAGTCCACGGCCTGCTCGACCCCCTTGAGAAGGGCTGCCAGGCGGGACGACCACGCAAGGGCCGGGTGAATGAACCGGAGCAAATCCAACTCGCCCAGCCTGGCGACGGCTTTACGCGGCTCGTCCTCCGAGAACAGGAGGGTGAGCTCGGTCAGCAGCCGCTGGCCCGAGAGGCGGTGGAAGAGATCCATCTTGGCGGCGCCCTTGATCAGCGTGAGCGTCTCCTTGCCCAGACGAAAGCCAAACCGCTGCTCGAACCGGATGGCCCGGATCACTCGGGTCGGATCTTCGACGAAGCTCAAGCTGTGGAGCACACGGATGGTCTTCTCTTTGAGGTCCCGCTGCCCGCCGTAGAAATCGATCAGCTCCCCGAACCGACCGTTCAATCGAATGGCCAGCGTATTGATCGTGAAGTCCCTCCGGTAGAGGTCTTTCTTGATCGAACTTTGCTCGACGGTCGGCAACGCCGTCGGATATTCGTAATATTCGGTACGGGCCGTCGCCACATCCAGCTTGAAGCCGTCCGGCACAATCACGACGGCCGTGCCGAACCGCTCATGGACTTTCACGCGCGCCGCGACTTGCCGCCCCAACGCCCTGGCGAAGACGATCCCGTCGCCCTCGACGACCAGGTCCAGGTCCAGGTTCTCGATCCCCAGCAGGAGGTCCCGCACGAATCCGCCTACGACGTAGACCGACAGACCGAGCGCACCGCCCAGCTCGCCGGCCTGCTGCAGCAGGTGGACGACCTTGGCAGGCAATCGATCCTTGAGCATGCTGCTGACGTTCCGCCGATGGGTATAGGCCGGCGGGGCTTCTCCCTTGGCCCTGGCCCGCGCCGCCAGCAGGACGTCGTCGTGCAGGGTCCTGAGCAGGTCGGTTCGCGTGATCACGCCGATGACCTTGCTGCCGGCCAGTATCGGGACAAATCGCTGGTTGCGTTCGATCATCCGGGCTTCGATTTCGCGGAACGGCGTATCGGAACCGGCCGTGTATTGATCCGACTGGATGACGGTCCGGACGGGAGACTCCGCAAACCCGTGAAAGAGCGCCTTCTGGATAATCTCGCGCGTCACCAGTCCCAGGTACCGCTCATGACCGTCCAACACGGGCAGGACATTGACCCCATACTTGGTCATGCGGCCTTCGGTCTCCGCCACCGTGGCCTCTTCGCCGACAGCTTTGACCGGCTTCGTCATCACATCGCAAGCCAGCAGCGTGGGGCGGAACCGGTCGGTCAGCAACTGCGCGAGCCGCTCCTTGACCTCGATCAGCGTCCGGCCCTTGACGCTGGCTGCCGCCGCCACCGCGTGCCCGCCGCCGCCGAATTCCTCAAGGAGCCGCCCGACGTCGATTTCGGCGCGCCGGCTGCGGCCGATGATCTCCACCTTGTCCTCCATTGCGATCGCTGCCACCACCGCGTCAAGCCCTTCCAGTTCAGCCAGCTTGTGCACCACCTCGGCCAGGTCGCCGCGGTAACGGTCATAGGCGCTGGTGGCGAGGAACACCTTGCGGCCATCCAGGTAATAGGTCTCGCCGGCCTGGAGCAGATCGTTGAGCAAGGTGATCTGCTCAGGGTCCAGATGGGGACGCAGCCGGTCGGACACGGTGTTCAGGTCCGCCCCGGCCCGCAACAATACCGCCGCAGCTTCCAAATCGCGCGGCGTGGTCGAGGCATAGGACAGCGAGCCGGTTTCCTCGTAGAGGCCGAGCGTCAGGACTGTGGCCTCAAAGGGAGTGAGCGCAATGCCCTGAGCTTGCAGCCGTTCAATGAGGATCGTCGTCGTGGCGCCGACCCGCTCCACCGCCCTGAGATCAGCCCGGAGAAGTCCGGCCCCTCCGCCAGGCGGCTCCGCATCAGGGTGATGGTCGTAGACATGGAGCGAGACCGAGGGCTTGAAGCAGAGGTCCTTGAGAGGCCCGATCCGTTCCGGCTCCTGGGTGTCCACCAAGATCAGACGCGTGACTTGCGCGAGGCCCAAGTCCTTGAGCCGCGCGATCCCGAGATCGTGCAGGGCCAGAAAGTTGCGAACCGGCTCTTGCGCC
>SCVQ01000402.1 GCA_004296865.1 Nitrospirota bacterium | reverse complement strand
GGTTGAGCCTGAGAGGCTCGGCCAAATCTAGGAAGGGCGGTCCGGTGTTTCATCGGACCGCCCTTCTTTTTCTAAGTCTTCCCTCCGGGAGAGAAGAGGGAGCAGAGGGCTTACTTGGCTGAGGCAGGAGCAGAGGATTGCTTCGACTTGTCTGGCGAGGCTGTCTTGTTTTTGGGTTGTTTGGGGTTTTTGGGCTTGTTTTCTTTCTCGGCCAGCTTCTTTTTGATTTCTTGCAATTCCTTCTGCGTGGCTTGCAGTTCCAGGTCCCTCTTGATGAGCAGATCCTTGATGGACTGCAGGTCTTGGGCTTGTCCGGCCGTTGGATCGGCAGGGGGAGACAGGGGGGAGGGGTTGGCTCCTGTTTCTTGCGTGCCGGCCACGGTACCGGGCGGCAAGGTGCTGGGGGGGGCGATGCGCGGGCGGTCCTGTGTCGTGGCGACCTGGGCCGCTGAGGGGGGCGGGGCTATCGGCCTGCTGGCCGTCTCAGGGAAGGTTTGCAGCTTGGCATAGTCGATGCCGACGGTTGTCTGATGCGGACTTTCGATCGGCGGAGGGATGCCGTCGGAGCTGCGGGCTGCCTCAGGGAAAAACAACAGTTCGCGCTGGCCGAGGCCCCATCGTTCCAACGGTTCCCGAAGCGGTTTGGAGTCGCCGCTCTGTCTGGCCGGGTTGTAGCGATAGCGCTGGAGCGTTACGTAGAGAGACGAACCGGTTCTATAGACGGTGCCCTCGCTTGTTTCTATTCCCGTCGTCGTCGTGGTGAGCGCGCGGAAGCGGACCCATTGTGTGGGTTTCGCCTTGGCTAAGGCCGAAGCGATATGAGGCCCCAGTAAGGCTGCGGCGTCATCTGAAAAGACCGGGTTGGGTTGAGGAAAACCTGAGGTCAAGGTCTGCAACAGTCGTTGCTGATCTTTGACATGTAAGCCGCGTAGCGTTTGCGTGAGCAATGCGGAAGGGAGTGTGACGGGATGGGTGACGCGGACCGTGTGATCCGGGAGGTCTTCGAGGGAGACGGAGCCTCCAGGCCCATCGTAAACCGTGGTGTCCTGCCTGGGGATTATCGTACAGGCGGCTGCCATCAGGCCGGTGAGCGCCAGCGTAATTGCTAGAGATACCGATAGAGGGTTTGGTTTTAGTCTCATCATATGTAGAATTCGGGTACGGCGTGGTTTCTCCATGCCGGCGGCTTAGAGTACCATAAAAAAACCTGAGGCAAAAATAAATCCTCTTGACAGGGACAGTGAGCTTTGATACAAGTAGCAAAAATTTAAGCTTGGTTGATGGAGGACAAAGGCGTTTCTCCTTGCCAGGCGTAGCTTCATGGACAATGACGTCCTTTTAGTCTGTACGACGGGCTAAAAGGGCTTTTTTTTGACCAGCGACTGATCAGCGGCATGCTACGTAGTTGCGAAAGACGATGAAGTCTTTCGCTGGCGCAAGTAATACTGCGCGAGGTGGACAATGACGTCCTCTGTTCCGTGACGGAACCGAGGACGTTTTTTTTGCTGCGGGAATGGGAAGCGGGCTGGAAAACCGATGGGAGGGGCTATGGAACGGAGAGGGTTCGTGAGAAATGTCGTGGTGGTCTTGGTGACGTTGGGACTGGCCGCTTGTGCTGGTTGGGGTGGGATGGCCAGGTCTCCGCGCGCGCTCCTTGCCAGCAACGACCATGCGGCCCTTGCTGCCTGGTATGAGCAGGATGCCGCTCACCTGCGCGAGCATGCGGCGGAGATGAAAGCCTTGGCTGAAGAATACAAGAAAGCGCCAGGCACAGGCCCTGGTCCTGGATTCCACGAGGGGCTTCCTCCCAAGGTGGACTTGGTGGAACACTGCGAAATCCTCGCCGAGATGTATACGAAAGCTGCGGAGAAGGCTGATGCAATGGCCCGCGCCCATCGAAACGCGAAACGTTAGAGCTTGCTGAAAGAAAGATTGTGATGCAGTAGGCCTGTGACAGAAGAAAGGGAGGGAAGGTGGGTATTCGAATAGGGGAGGAACGTAAGGTGAGTAGGGGGATAAGAAGAATGGGGGGACTGTTTCTTGCCGGGCTTGTGTTGTGTCTGGCGCCGATGTCCGTGGCCTTAGGGGAAGAGCCGCCGGCGTCAGTGGCTCCGGCTAAGGAGTCCGCCGGGGCATCCAAGGAGTCTGCAATCCCAGGCATTCTGGACAGGCTGGAGAAACTCGAAAAGAAGACTGATGCCTCCGGCATTTGGAAAACCTTGGGGTTGAAGATTTCCGGGGCGGTGGACATCGCCTATACCCAGAACTTCAACAATCCGAACAGCAATTTGAATCAGTTGAGGATTTTCGACACGAATGCCAACAGCTTCATGCCCCATTTAGTGCAGATCATGCTGGAGAAGCCGGCTGATGTCTCGGGCGACGCGGCGGATCGGGCGGGGTTCCGTGCAAGGCTGAATTTTGGTCTTGATGCGAGGGTGACCAGGGCCCGCACGAATTTCCTTCCCGGCCAGAGCAATAGCGAAATGGATTTTCAGGAGCTGTACGCTCAGTACATCCTTCCGGTCGGCAACGGCCTCGATGTGAAGTTCGGCAAGATCAACACCTTGATCGGCTATGAGGTGATTCAAAGCTGGGAGAATCCGAATTTCTCCCGGTCCTTCATGTTCGGTTTGGGCCAGGCCTTCACCACGACCGGGTTGCGTCTGACCTATCAGATCAACCCGATGGCCTTGGTGTCCCTCGGCGTTGTGAACGGCTGGGACAATGTCGACGACAACAACAAAGGCAAAACCATGGAATGGTTGGTGGCCCTGACTCCCCATGATCGGTTTGGCTTGAGTTTTTATGGGTCCTATGGGCCTGAGCAGCCCAACCGGACGTTTGGTGGAGCCTTTACCTCCGGGCCTCCTGCGGGGAATAGCCCATCCTCGAATCGTTTGGCTTCAGGGGTGATTGCTACGATTAAGGCGACGGACAAGACGACGATCGTGCTGGAACCATATTATGTCAACGAAACCAACAATCCGACACGGGCGACCAATGCGGCGTTGAAAGCAAACGCCCGTTGGGACGGGTTTGCCGCCTATGTCATCCACGACATGACCGACCAGTGGAGTGCCAGGGTCCGCGGGGAAATCTTCGAGGATGCCGGAGGTTCTCGTACTTGTAACGGGACCTTCGACTCGGCCGGAGGGACGAACACTTGTTTTGGGGCGACCAACACAACGTTCCCGACGCCGGTGGCGCAAACGTTGTGGGAGGTCACGCCGACCCTTCAGTACAAGCCGGTCCCGTCGCTCATTACCAGGATTGAGTTCCGGCGCGATCAGTCGAATAAGAGTGTCTTTCAGTATGGTTCGGTTGCTACTAACCATCAGGAAACTCTCTCATTTCAGGTGATTTACCTCTTCTAATTCGGTGTGGAGAAGGAGGCAGCTATGACCGTGTCAAGACTGTATCGAGTCGCCATTTTGTCAGTGTTTGTCTGGGCCCTGCTCTTTGCTCCTGCGAGCGGACTCTGGGCGCAAGAAGCTCCTGTCGCCGTTCCTCCGGCGGCATCGGCTCAGGAGGTCGTTCCGGCCCAGCCGGTCGTAGCGGCTCCTGCTGCAACTCCGGCTCCGGTTCCTCCTCCCAAGGTGGATACCGGAGACACAGCCTGGGTCCTCACGTCATCGGCCTTGGTCTTGGCCATGACCGTGCCGGGACTGGCCATCTTCTACGGCGGGATGGTGCGGAGAAAAAACGCCCTGAATACCATCTTGCAATGTTTCGTCGTGGCCTGTCTGATCGGGGTCCAGTGGGTGCTGTGGGGCTACAGTCTTGCCTTTGGCCCGGACAAGGCCCATCTCATCGGGGGACTCGAATGGCTGGGACTCAACGGGGTGGGGGGAGATCCCAATGCCGACTATGCGGCGACGATTCCGCACCAGGCGTTTATGGTGTTCCAGTTGATGTTCGCCGTGATTACGCCAGCCCTGATCACAGGGGCCTTCGCGGAACGGATGAAGTTCAGCGCCTTTGTCGTGTTCATCCTTCTGTGGGCGACGCTGATTTACGATCCCCTGGCCCATTGGGTCTGGGCTGTCGGGGGCTGGATGCGCAATTTGGGAGCGTTGGACTTTGCCGGAGGGACCGTGGTGCACATCAGCTCAGGTGTCGCCGGGTTGGCCTGCGCCCTCGTCTTCGGCAAGCGTCTTGGTTATGGGACGGAGCGTATGTCGCCCCATAATCTTCCCCTGACCGTGATCGGCGCAGGGCTGCTCTGGGTCGGCTGGTTTGGGTTCAATGCCGGCAGCGCCGTGGCCTCCAATGCCTTGGCCACCAGCGCCTTCGTCGTGACCAATACGGCCGCCGCGGCTGCGGCCTTGGCCTGGATGGTCGCGGAATGGGTCTATCATGGCCGTCCGACCGCTCTGGGTGCGGCCAGCGGAGCTGTGGCGGGACTGGTGGCCATTACGCCAGCGTCGGGATTCGTGGGGCCTGTGTCTTCGATTTGGATCGGCGTTGGGGCCGGCGTCCTTTGTTACATCGCCGTTGTCATGAAGAACCGTTTGGGCTATGACGACGCGTTGGACGCTTTTGGAATCCATGGCGTGGGGGGGACCTGGGGAGCTTTAGCGACCGGGCTGTTTGCCTCGAAGGCCGTCAATTCGGCCGGGGCCGACGGGTTATTTTTCGGCAATCCAGCCCAGTTTGGCATTCAAGCGGTTGCGGTGCTAGGATCATGGATATTTGCCTTTGTGGGAACCTATCTGATTCTCAAAGTCGTCGATATGACCATGGGCTTGCGAGTGACCGACGATGAAGAGAGGGCCGGGCTTGATCAAAGTCAGCATAACGAGGCCGCCTATTCGTAGCAAGATCGAGAAGAAGTCCGAGATTCCTGGTGAGACTCCACGGATTGACATGATGGAAGCCGACGAGCCGTCTTAAGCATCGGGCGGCCTGGTGTGAGGAGGAGAATCCATGAAAGTCATTGAGATGATTATTAAGCCGTTTAAGTTGGATGAGGTGAAGGATGCCTTGATCGAGATTGGGGTGCAGGGCATGACCGTGACGGAGGTCAAGGGATTCGGCCGTCAAAAGGGCCACAAGGAGACCTATCGGGGGACGGAATATACGATCGAGTTTGTGCCGAAGGTCAAGGTTGAAGTAGCGGTGCCGGACGGATTGGTTCCCAAGGTCGTGGAGACGATTGCGCGGGCCGCCAAAACAGGCACGATCGGCGACGGGAAGATTTTCGTCCGTGATTTGCAGAACGTGGTCAGGATTCGGACCGGCGAGACAGGAGAACAGGCGCTCTGACAGAGAACGTGGCCGACCGCCAGGCCCGTTAAAGGCAGAGATACGTAAGACGAGCCAAGTCCGACAATGTCGTCGGATTGGCTTCTGGCAACGGCGCCAGCATTGTCGAGGCGAGCTCCTAGGCACGTACTTCGGCGGTCGCTGGCGCCGTTTTTTTGGCCAAGGAACGACAACAATGATTGTGGCGGACAGGCGTGAGTACGAACAGGATTCTCCTCTGCAAGCTTTCCTGGCTGGCGAAGGCGCTGCACTGGAGGCGATCGCTGAGGCTTTGGCCTGTCCGGGCAGCGACCAGCAACGACTGAACCGAGCCGGGCAGCTTCTCCAGGATCGCCTACTGGCGGTGAAAGCCAGGCTGGCCAAGAGAGAAAGCGCCGGGGAGTGTGACGCCCGGCATGCAGATGCGGAGAAGGCGGATCGGGAGCCCATCCAGGTTGGCCGGCCCGCCGGCTTGGTGGGACTGAGCGAGGCGATACAACAGGTCTATCGAGAGATCAAACAGGTGAGTCGCAGCCAGGCGACCGTGTTGCTCCGTGGGGAAAGCGGGACCGGCAAGGAGCTCGTCGCGAAGGCGATTCACCTGGAGGGGGAGCGGGCCAGGGGGCCGTTCGTCCGGCTGCATTGCGCGGCCGTGACCGAGACCTTGCTGGAGAGCGAACTGTTCGGCCATGAGCGAGGCGCTTTCACCGGGGCCGTCGAAACCCGCAAGGGGCGGTTTGAACTGGCGGATGGCGGGACCTTGTTCCTGGATGAAATCGGGGATATTCCGCTCGGCACGCAAGTGAAGCTCCTGCGGGTCCTCCAGGAGAAATGCTTCGAGCGGGTCGGCGGCAACCGGCTGCTGTCGGTGGACGTGCGCGTGATCTCTGCCACCCACCGCGACCTAGAGGCGATGGTGCAGGCGGGATCGTTTCGGGAGGATCTCTACTATCGGCTCAATGTTGTGCCCATCGTCCTGCCGCCCTTGCGCGATCGGGCGGGGGACATCCCGCTCTTGATCGAGCACTTCCTGGCTCGCTTCAATCGGGAGAACCGGCGCCGGGTCAGGCTGGGGCGCGATCTTTTGACGCTCATGGGGCGGTATCACTGGCCCGGCAATGTGCGGGAATTGCAGAATTGCGTGGAGCGGTTGGTGGTCATGGTGGAGCCCAGCCACGAACTCGTCACGCTGGGCAGCGTCCCGCCGTCGCTCCACGGATATTTCTCGGACATGCGGCAGGTGACCGGCGGACAACCCAGCCATGCGAAACATGATCGCGCAGCACGACAGTCGCTCGGGGAAAGCCTGCAAGAGATCGAGCGGGAGCAACTCATGACCACCCTGGAGAGTGCCGGCTGGGTGCGAGCACGAGCGGCGCGCGCGTTGGGGCTCACGCCGAGGCAGGTGACTTACAAGATGAAGAAATACGGGATCAGGGAAGCGTGAGGCGTGGCATAAACGGATCAGGTTTCGAAGGGCACCTCGGTCCTTTACACTCAGCGAGATACTTAAACGGAGGGTCTGACATGCACATGGATGATGAGGTTTCTGTGGAACGCAAGGCCACTTCAGAAGAGTACTTCGACCGGACAGTTGAACAAGCGGTGGTCGCGGCGGTATTGCGCGCCGCCGACCCATCCCGGAGGCAATTTCTGGCTGGCATGGGGGCAGCGGCTCTGGCGGCACTCATCGCAGAGGCCTTTCCACTGGGCAAGCTGAAGGCCTTCGCGGCTGATCCGGTGGGCAAGCCGGAGAAGAAGGACGTCAGCATCGGCTTCATTCCGATCACCTGCGGGACCCCGATCATCATGGCGGAGCCCCTGGGCTTCTACAAGAAGCACGGCTTGAACGCCTCGGTCAAACGCGCCGCCGGATGGGCCATGATCCGGGACTGGGCCGTGAACAAGGAAGTGGACGCGGCGCACATGCTCACCCCCATGCCGCTCGCCATGACGCTGGGAGCCGGGTCCATGCCGACCCCGATGTACATGCCGGCCGTGGAGAACATCAATGGACAGGCCATCACCCTGCACATCAAACACAAGGGCGTAAAAACGGCGGCCGATATGAAGGGGTTCCGTTTTTGCGTACCCTTCGATTTCTCCATGCATAATTACCTGCTCCGCTACTTCCTGGCGGAGGGAGGTGTCCACCCGGACAAGGACGTGCAGATTCGCATCGTGCCGCCGCCCGAAATGGTCGCAAATCTGAAGGCCGGCAACGTGGACGGATACCTGGGGCCGGACCCCTTCAATCAGCGAGCCGTCTATGAAAATGTCGGCTTCCTCTTCATGCTCTCGCGGGAGATCTGGGATCGCCATCCCTGCTGCGCCTTCACCGTGACGAAGGATTTTGCCACGCAATATCCCAACACGTTTCAAGCCATGTGGCGGGCGATCGTGGATGCGACGCACTATGCATCCGATCCAGCCCACCGGAAGGAGATCGCCGCCGCGATCGCCCCGACCAACTACCTGAATCAGCCGGTAATCGTCTTGGAGCAGGTACTGACCGGCACCTACGCCGACGGGCTCGGCAACATCAAGAAGGTGCCGGAGCGGATCGACTTCGATCCCTATCCCTGGCACTCGATGGCGGTCTGGATCCTGACCCAGATGAAGCGGTGGGGACATCTCAAGGGAGATGTGAACTATAAGGCGGTGGCCGAACAGGTCTATCTTGCGGCGGGTTGCGACCGCATTGAGAAGGAACTGGGCTATCAGACCCACAATGCAACCTCGACCAAGCACACGATTATGGGGAGGGTATTCGATCCGAATCAGGCCGAGGCCTATGTGAAAAGCTTCAAGATTCACAGCATGGCGTGAAGAGATGGAGGGAGTGGCTGGGTTACCCTGTGCTCCCGGAGCGCGCACGATCGGAATGTGCTCGCTCGACGGCCGCAGTAGGGGTAACTCAACCACTCCCTCCGAGCGGTTGAGATAGAAGGGAGAGAAGTCACTATGGCTGGAATGCTGCAAGGACAGGCGA
>SCVQ01000401.1 GCA_004296865.1 Nitrospirota bacterium | reverse complement strand
AGCATCTTGCCCAAATTGGTGATGGCCCCGCGGCGGAGCAGACGCTGGAAGGACGCCAGCACGAGGTCGAACTTCGTCTGGCCTTTCTCCGGGGCTTCCTTTGAGAGGTCCTTGGAGAGGTCCTTCAGCGGGTCCTTCTCGATCTGTCGTATCCGTTCGACCGGTTGCATAACTTCCATTGGACACGTGGCCATCGACGCGAGGCGATAGGTCTCACTTGCATCCCTATAGCCTCTAGCCCATTGCCCATTGCCTGTTCACGTTCAATAACCCAGTTCCGTCAGCGTCTGTTCGTCTTCGCGCCAGGCCTCCCGCACCTTGACCCAGATCTGCAAAAAGACCTTCATCCCGAAGAGCCGCTCCATCTCGATCCGGGCTTCGGTGCCGATCTCTTTCAGCCGCTCCCCGTGCTTCCCGATCACGATGGCCTTCTGCGACTCCCGTTCCACCAGCACCGAGGCCGCAATGCGGGCGAGCTTCCCTTCCTCGACGAACTGCTCGATCTCGACCGCCACGGCATACGGCACCTCCTGGCGGGTGTGCAGGAGAATTTTCTCGCGCACGAGGTCGGCCGCCAAAGCCCGCATCGTCTGGTCGGTCACCACATCCTCCCCGTACAGCGGCTCGCCCTCCGGCAGGACTTTCACGGTCAGGTCCAGCAGCCGGTCGACGTTCAGGCCGGTCAGGGCCGATAGGGGGACCACTTCCGCCCAAGGCAGCATGGTCCGGTAGGATTCGATGAGCGGCAACACGCGGGACTTGTTCACCACATCCACCTTGTTGATCAGGAGAAACACCGGAATGCCGCTCGCCGCGATCGACTCACGGACCTGCTCGATCACCAGGCGATCCGCCGCGCCGGGAGGAGCGGTGGCATCTACCACCACGTAAGCCATATCCGCCTCCCGCAGGGTCTCGAGCGCCGTCCGGACCATTCGCTTGTTGAGCTGATGCTGCGGCTTGTGCAAGCCGGGCGTGTCCAAGAGGACGATCTGCGCCTCGGGATGATGGACCACGCCCAGAATGCGGGTACGGGTCGTCTGGGGCTTGTCCGACACGATCGCGATCTTCTCCTTGAGAAGCGCGTTCAGCAGCGTGGACTTCCCCACGTTCGGCCGCCCGATGATGGCGACCATCCCCGATTTCATCGCCCGCGCACTTTCTTCCGACACATCAGACGGCATTCGCCCTCACCCCTCCCGATCGCACTCGCTCACTTGGCCTTCTTCGGCTCGTCCACCTTGGACTCTTCCACGACCTGAAAGACCGTTTCCCCTTTGCGGACGAAGCCCAGCCGCTCCCTGGCCACAGCCTCGATCCGTGCCGGGTCCTGCTGCAGACGGGTGACCTCGGTTCGCAGCTCGGCATTGGCGCGTTCCATTTCGTGAATCTCCTGCTCCAACCCCCTGACATGATCCTGCATCTTCAGGTATTTCAGAAAACCCATCTCGCTGAACATAAACGAGACCGCCAGGACCGCTCCGACGACGCCCCCAGCCACCCACAAGATCCGCCGCAGGGCGCGCTGCCGCCGCTGCTTGACGGTCTGGCTACGGTTTCGTCTCGTCAACACGTCGTGAACCTCTACCGCACGTCACACAAGTCTTCACGGCCAGGCGGGCATCTTCGGCAATACGACATTTCGACTGCCTGACGGCTAGGCTCTCGGCTGATGCAGCGCGTCCCGCCCGCGATAGACGGCCTCGGCGCCCAGTTCCTCTTCGATCCGCAGCAGTTGGTTGTATTTGGCCACCCGGTCCGTCCGCGACAAGGAGCCGGTCTTGATCAGCCCCGTGTTCAGCGCGACGGCGACGTCCGCGATCGTGGTGTCCTCCGTCTCGCCGGACCGGTGCGACACCACGGCCGTATAGCCTGAGCGCTTCGCCAGCTCGATCGCCTCCAGCGTTTCGGTCAGCGTGCCGATCTGGTTCAGCTTGATCAAAATCGAATTGCCGATGCCTTCCTTGATGCCCTTCGCAAAAATCTCCACGTTGGTGACAAAGATGTCGTCGCCCACCAACTGCACCCGCTTGCCCAGCCGCTCGGTGAGCACGCACCAGCCCTTCCAGTCCAGCTCGCTCAACCCATCCTCGATGGAGAGGATCGGATAGTGTTCCAGCAGTCGCCCGTAGTATCGGATCATGTCTTCGGACGACCGCTCCGGCTGCTGTTCTGCCTCCAGCCGGTAGCGGCCCTTCTCGTAGAACTCGCTGGCCGCCGCATCGAGCGCCAAGGCGATATCCTTGCCCGGCCGATAGCCGGCCGCTTCGATCGCCTGCACGATGAGGCTCAACGCCTCCTCGTTCGAGCTCAGATCCGGCGCAAACCCGCCCTCGTCTCCCACCGCCGTGTTGAGTCCCCGTTTCTTCAACAAGGCTTTGAGCGCATGAAACACCTCCGTCGCCATGCGGAGCGCCTCGCTGAACCGCCCGGCGCCGACCGGCATGATCATGAACTCCTGCAGGTCCAGGCGGTTGTCGGCATGAGCCCCGCCGTTAATGATGTTCATCATCGGCACCGGGAGCACCCGCGCGTTCGCCCCGCCGATATACCGGTAGAGCGGCTGACCGGACTCCGTCGCCGCCGCCTTTGCCACGGCCAGGCTCACGCCCAGGATCGCATTGGCTCCGAGGCGGCCCTTGGCTTTTGTGCCGTCCAGCGCGATCATCGCCCGATCCACGGCGGCCTGATCGAAGGCCTCCGTGCCCAGCAGGTGCGGTGCAATGGCCTTACTGATGTTGGCCACCGCCTTGGAAACGCCCTTCCCCATCCAGCGTTTTTTGTCGCCGTCCCGCAGCTCGATGGCTTCCTTCTCGCCGGTAGAAGCCCCGGACGGCACCGCCGCCCGCCCCCGCGCGCCGCTCTCCAAGACCACGTCCACTTCGACCGTAGGATTCCCGCGGGAATCCAGAATCTGCCGCCCCTTGATCTCCCGAATCGCGCTCATCTTCTCACCAAGCTTTTGAGTTCATAAACTGGTTTGGGGAAGTCTTTCCAACGATTCTCCCAACAAACCACCCAATCCAAATCATCCACCGAATGATTCCAATTCGAGCGAGTCAGAAGGTGCTTAAGCTCCACCTTTAACTCACACTGCCGCTTCTCGTCGTAACATGTAGCATCAATACCCTTTCCGCTATTGAGCTCAATAATCTGCCAAGGAATGACGCCTTGGGTGCAAAGAATAGAGAAGAGTGCAATCACACCGGACTCATCTTGTGGCGCATAAGGGAAGCCTACGATTCCTGTTCTTTTCCAATTCTTGCGCCTTGTTTGCTCTGGAATCGGTGGAATCGGGCGAGGCAACCCCGCAATTGTTTTATGCTCCCTCTCTTGAATTTCTTTAGCGCTATCACTGGGTGATAATTCCACCTTCCCCAAATTCCCTAAGTCTGGCAGTTCTACGACGCCCTTGGATATTGCTGTCTTTATGAATGACTCTAGCGTTGGCCAGCGGCTCTTACGAAAATTTAATCCAAACTTCTTCCGTTCGGATGTTCTGGGAAGGCGACCAAGCTCGCGCTCGGCTCT
>SCVQ01000400.1 GCA_004296865.1 Nitrospirota bacterium | reverse complement strand
GGGGGCCTTTTATCGCGAATTGGGTTCGCGCGAGCCCTCCGTGTCCCATGCGAAAGTCCTGCACGGGAAGGCCATGTCGTACAACAATTACCTGGATGCCAATTCGGCCCTGGAATTGGCGAAAGAATTCAGCGAGACGGCCGCCGTGATCGTCAAGCACAACAACCCCTGCGGGGTGGCGCTTGGCGCGAGCCCGGTGGAGGCCTATGTGAAGGCTCGCGAGACCGATCCGGTGTCGGCGTTCGGCGGGGTGATCGCCTTCAATCGACCGGTCGATCTGGCTGCGGCCAAGGAAATCACCTCCACGTTCGTCGAGGTCGTGGTGGCCCCGGGCTATCGCGACGACGCTCTGGCGGAGTTGAAGCGCAAAAAAGACCTTCGGCTGCTCGATGTCGGTCCGCTCACCCTGGAGACACGCGACGGGCTGGATCTGAAAAAACTGGTCGGGGGGCTCATCGTGCAGGATCGGGACTTGGGGGCCCTCGCCGATCTGCGGACGCTCGCGGTTCCGACGAAGCGCAAGCCCACGGATGAGGAGTACGCGGCCTGTGCCTTTGCCTGGAAGGTCTGCAAACACGTGAAGTCGAACGCCATCGTCTATGCGCGGGCCGGGCAGACGGTCGGGATCGGCGCCGGGCAGATGAGCCGGGTTGATTCGGTGAAACTGGCCGGGATGAAAGCGGTGCTGCCGGTCAAGGGCTGCGTGATGGCCTCGGATGCGTTCTTTCCGTTTCGGGACGGGCTGGATGCGGCGGCGCAAGCCGGCATCACGACGGTGATTCAGCCCGGCGGCTCGATCCGCGACCAGGAAATCGTGGTGGCCGCGGACGAGCATCGGATGGCGATGATTCTGGCCGGCATGCGACACTTCCGTCATTGATCGGGCCGACCGGCCTCGAAAAGGTGTAACGACGATTCTACATACTCCGCCACTCCCGTCCCTCATCGTGCGAATCGTGCGTGAGCAGTCTCTCCTCACCGCAGGGATTATGGTTCACCCGTGAAAGTTCTCGTCATCGGCAGCGGCGGCCGCGAACATGCCCTTGTCTGGAAGATCGCGCAGAGCCCTCGGGTCTCCGGGATCTTTTGCGCGCCGGGCAATGCCGGGATCGAGTCCCTGGCGCGGTGCGTGCCCATTGCCGCAGACGACATTGCCGGACTCAAAGCCTTTGCCCTCTCCGAGCAAATCGATTTGACCGTCGTCGGGCCGGAAGGGGCGCTGGCCCTGGGGATTGCGGACGAATTCCGTAGGGCGAAGTTGAGGATTTTCGGTCCGACGCGAGGAGCGGCGCAGATCGAGGCCAGCAAGAGTTTCGCGAAGGAGCTGATGGTCCGCGCCCGCATTCCGACCGCGGCGTCCAGGACCTTCGAGGTGCTGGATCAGGCCCTGGCCTATCTTGAGCACCATCCTCTGCCGGTCGTGGTCAAGGCGGATGGCCTGGCGCAGGGGAAGGGCGTGGTGGTGGCGGCCACGAGGGAGCAAGCTCGTGAGGCGGTCACCGACATGCTCGGCAAGCAGTCGTTCGGGGCGGCGGGGCGGCGCGTGGTGATTGAAGAGTTTTTGGACGGAGAAGAAGTCACCATCATGGCCTTCACGGATGGAAAAGCCGTGGTGCCGATGGTGGCGGCCCAGGATCATAAGCGAGTCGGCGACGGGGATACCGGTCCGAACACGGGCGGCATGGGGGCCTATGCGCCGGCGCCGGTGGCGACGCCCGCGTTGCGGAGCGAGGTGGTCCAGCGCGTGCTTCGTCCGGCGGTAGAGGCGCTGCTGCAGGTGGGGAGCCCGTTTTACGGCGTGCTGTATGCGGGTCTGATGATCGTGCGCGGCCGGCCCTATGTCCTCGAGTTCAATGCGCGGTTCGGGGACCCGGAAACGCAGGTGGTCCTGCCGCTCTTAAAGACGGACTTGGTGGACGTGATGGAAGCCGTGGTGGAGCACCGTCTGGATCAACTGGAGGTCGAATGGCATGACCGAGCCGCGGTCTGCGTCGTCCTGACTTCAGCCGGCTATCCTGGCTCCTATGACACGGGACGACCGATCAGGGGGCTTGCCGATCTGTCGCCTTCGACTTCGCCTTCGTTTTCGGATGACACGCTCGTCTTTCATGCGGGAACGAAGCGCGATGGCAACGAGGTCGTCACGGCCGGCGGGAGAGTCTTGGGGGTCACCGGCGTCGGGCCTCGATGGACGGAGGCTTCTGAGCGGGCCTACAAGGCGGTTCGGGCGATCTCCTTTGACGGGTGCCATTTTCGCACGGACATCGCGGCCCGCGCCCTTCGGTCCGGCGCCTGAGCGCGGGCGAGACGGAAGCCGCGATGGCACGGATGCTCACACTCCAGGCCGATCCGCAGAAGGCCGCGGAGGCAGTCGGGCAGGTCATTCGCCGGGGCGGCGTCGTGGCTATTCCGACGGAAAGCTTTTATGCCGTTGGGGCCTCGCCGTTCGACGAGGCCGCGGTGCGGCGAGTCGGCAGGATGAAGGGACGGGCTCAGGGGAAACCGTTGCTGGTGCTGATTGCGGAGCCGGCGCAGTTGGAGGGCATCGTGGCGGAAGTGACCGAAGGAGCCGCCGTGTTGATGCAGCGATTCTGGCCTGGCCCTCTGACGATCGTCTTCCCTGCCGCATCGGATTTGCCGGAAGTCCTGACCCTCGGAACCGGGACCGTGGGGGTGCGGCAACCGGCCTATCCAGCGTTGGTCGAGCTGTTGCGTCGGACCGGCCCCCTGACCGGGACCAGCGCCAACCGATCGGGTGAGCCGCCGGCGCAGACTGCCGAGGAGGTGCAGGCGGCGTTGGGCTCGGAAGTGGATGTGATTCTTGACGGAGGCCCAACGGCAGGGGGGCTGCCGTCAACGATTGTGCAGACGGTCGGCTCGATCCGCCTGCTTCGCGAGGGGCCGATCGCTCGTGAGCGGATTGCCGCAGCGCTTGCGGAGGCAGGGTTGGTGCTGGCGTCGTAAAGTCCTGGCACAGCAACCGCGACTCGGTATAACAGCAGTTCACCGGGAACAGAGGGGGACAAGATGAAAGGATGGCGGATGGGAAAGATGTTCGGCGGAATGCTCCTGATCGGGCTGGCCACGATTGGGCTGAGCGGCTGCGATTATTGGCCGCCGGCGCTCCAGGCACAGATTGAGCAGTTGCGTGCGGAGGTCCAGACGGCTGCGGCGGAGCGGGCCAAGCTGGAAACCCAGGTGATGGAAACCGCCAAATTGAAGGATGAACTGCAACTTCGCGTGGATGAGCTGACGCGGTTGAATCGCGAACTGGCCAGTCGGATCGCCAATTTGGAGCAGAGCCTATCTGCGGAGAAGGCCAAAGTTGCCAAGCCGTCCGCCAAAGCGGCGTCGGCCAAAGCCTCCGGTAAAGCTGCCGGTAAGCCATCGGGTAAAGCGCCGGTGAAGAAGCCTGCCAAGGGGTCGGCCAAAAGATAGCTCGGCAGTCGGACCGATGGACGTTAGGAAGACGAGGACGTTGTGGGAGGCGTCGAGGCAGGGGCGGGGGTTGAAGGCGGCGGTGTTCCCGTCGGTGAGGAACTAGCCCCCGTGCCGGTGTTCGAACTTGTTCCGGTTTGAACCGGCGCGGGGGGCGTTGTTGTCGTGCCCGCTTCTTTCTTGGCCGTCTCCGTCTGGCCGTTCGTCGGCTTGCCAGCTGACTCGGATTGTCCCGGCGGCTTCATCTTGTCCGAATAATCGGTGATATACCACCCGCTTCCTTTGAACATGATGGCCGGGGCCGAGATGATCTTGCTCACTGCCTGACCGCAGCGGGCGCAGCTTGTAACCGGCGGATCACTCATCTTCTGCTTGACTTCAAACCGATGCTCGCAGCTTGCACAGACATATTCGTAAATCGGCACAGTGTCCCTCGCCTGGTTCTATCGATTCCGGTCAGTCGTCTGATTGGGTGATAGCACCGCTTTATCCAAAGTCAAGCATCCTGCCGCATCAGGTAAGTTTGCTCAGTGCATTCTCCATTCGGTCCAGCCCGCGGGCGATCGCTTCCATGCTGGTCGCATAGGACAGGCGGATGTGGTCTGGGCTGCCGAAGGGTTCGCCTGGCACCACGGCGACTTGTGCCTCTTTAAGCAGATAAGCGGCCAGGTCCGTGGGGGACGTGATCGACCCGGTGGCGTGACGGCGGTTCAGCAGGCCGGTCACATTCGGGAAGGCATAGAACGCGCCCGAGGGCATGCGGCAACTGACGCCCGGCAGTTTGTTGAGGCGCTCCACCATCGTGCGGCGGCGACGATCGAATTCCTTCACCATCTGCTGGGGGAACGCATCGCCTCCTCGCAGGGCCGCTACTGCGGCTTTCTGGGAGATGGAGGTGGGATTCGACGTGCTTTGGCTTTGGATGTCGGCCATGGCGGTGATCACGTCCTTGGGCCCTGCCGCGTAGCCGATGCGCCAACCGGTCATGGCATAAGCCTTGGAGACCCCGTTGACCACCACCGTACGCGCAGCCACGTCGGCTCCCAGGGTGGCGATGCTGATGTGCCGAGCCCCGTCGTAAAGAATCTTTTCGTAGATTTCATCCGAAATGATGAGGAGATCTCGCCGGAGCGCCACCTCGGCAATCCCTTCCAGGGTGGCGAGGTCGTAGGTGGCTCCCGTGGGGTTGCCGGGGCTATTCACGATGATGGCTTTGGTTTTCGGCGTGACGCAGGCTTCCAGCGCCGCCCGGCTGATCGCATAGCCCTCCGTTTCGCGTGTCTCCAGGAGAACCGGGGTGGCGTCGTTGAGCAGCACCTGGTCCCGGTAGGACACCCAGAAGGGGGCGGGGATCACGACCTCGTCGCCCGCTTCCACGAGAGCCTGGGCCAGGTTGTAGAGGGTGTGTTTAGCGCCGCAGGAGACGAGGATCTGGGCCTTCTCGTACCGGAGTCCCTGCTCGGCCTGCAGTTTGTCGACGATCGCGCTCTTGAGTTCATCGATGCCGGATGAGGCCGTGTATTTGGTAAAGCCGGACCGGATCGCCGCTTCCGCCGCCTGCTTGATCGGCTCGGGGGTGTCGAAGTCCGGCTCCCCCGAAGCAAAGTCGATCACGTCGATCCCTTGGGCCGCCATGGCCTTGGCCGTGGCGGTGATGCTCAGGGTCGGGGAGGGCACGATTCGGCCCGCGCGGGCAGCCAGTTTCATTGGACGGGCCTCCGCAGGCGGTGGCGCAGTCGCTCCGCCACCGCCGGGTGGACAAAGTCCTTCAGCGCCCCGCCCAAGCCGGCCACCTCCTTGATGATGCTGGAGGTCAGGTAGGAGTATTCCTCGCTCGGCATGAGAAAGACCGTTTCAACCTTGTCGTCGAGTTTGCGATTGATGAGCGCCATCTGGAATTCGTACTCGAAGTCCGAGGTTGCGCGCAGGCCCCGGATCACCGCGTGGGCCTCATGGCGCCTGACGTAGTCCACCAGCAGTCCGTCGAAGGCCTCGACATCCACATGGGCAAAGTCCTTGGTCACCAGTTTCACCATCTCCACCCGTTCCGCCACGTCAAAAATGGGGCGCTTGCTGGGATTGTGGGCCACTGCGACGATAATCCGATCGAAGACCCGAAGGCTCCGGACGATGATATCGGTATGGCCGTGAGTGATGGGGTCGAATGTGCCGGGATAGACCCCGAGTTTCATGGGGAGGGGGCTCCCTCTGGTTGTCGCCTGAACACCGACAGGGTTGTGTCTCCGTACCGATACTGACGAAGCCTGACGAGGCATCCGACTTGCGGCGGGACCGTCAGCTTGCTGTAATGCTCCAGAACCACGATGCAGTCGGGCGTCATGATAGCACTCGCGGCGAGCGCTGACAACAGGTCCGTTCCATGCTCCGCCTCGTGATAGGGCGGGTCCGCGAACACAAGGTCATACGGACGATCCGTCGGGGTCTGTCGTTCGAGAAAGGCCGCCGCCGTGCCGGTTCGGACATCGGCCAAGGGAGCCAGGCCGCACAGTTGGAGATTGGCATGCAGGATACGGAGGGAGGCGCGATGCGGTTCCACGAAGGTGGCCTCTTGAGCCCCGCGGCTCAAGGCCTCAATGCCGATAGCGCCGGTGCCCGCATACAGGTCCAAAAAACGTGTGCCCTCGATGTGGGGGGCGAGGATCGAAAAGAGCGCTTCCTTCACGCGGTCGGACGTCGGCCGCAGGCCGGGACCTTGCGGTCCCCGCAGGTGCCGGCCCTTCTGGGAGCCGGCGATCACGCGCACGGAGCACCAGAGTCGTTGTGCATGGCGCTGACTGTAGCACAGCGATTTTTAGACGGTCAAGGCAAAGGGAGATGATGATGAGGCGCTGGGCTCGGCACTTTGACGAGCTTACGAGCGGGGGCTATAATATGAATCTTCGAGAATCCAGCCGGAAGCCCCGCTCTGCGTGACAGGAGTGGCAGTTCCATGCATCGTGAACACACACAGGGTACAAGAAGGGGCGGGGACGAATGGCGCACGTAGGGCTTGTGGGTGCGTCGCGTCTATGCGGA
>SCVQ01000399.1 GCA_004296865.1 Nitrospirota bacterium | reverse complement strand
TCGAGGATCACGCCCTGCTTTGCGCAGCCCACCCAGTTCTCACCATCGAACGGAGTCGACGATTAGCCAGCCTCCTGGCGTCCCCCCTAGACTGGTCCGAACTCCTCTACCAGGCAGACCGGCATGGGATCACGCCTCTGCTCCACCATCACCTGATACAGTCTCCAGCCATCACGGTTCCTGAAACAGCAAGGACGACGCTGGCCGACAGGTCCCGTTCCTGCCTGGCCTGGAATCTGCGCCTCCGTCACGAACTGCTCCGCCTCTTGAAATTGTTCAACCAAGCCGGTATTCCGGTTATCCCCTTGAAAGGTCTCTACCTGGCCGATCTCCTGTACGAAGATCCTGCCCTGCGCCCGACTTCGGACCTTGATCTCCTGGTCAGGACTCAAGATTTTCAGTCAAGCCAGCAGGTCCTCGAACAAGCCGGCTGCACAAAATTGGCTGATGCCGACCAAGGAGCGGAGTACCACGTTTCATACGTCACAAACGATGGAAGACCAGGAAGCGCAGCGGTAGAACTGCACTGGGCCCTGGGGGAGGGTCATGTCGCAGGGCTCGATATCGAGGCAGTCTGGCGCTCGGCCTCTCCGAGCACCTGGGAGGACCGGACGATCTGGACGATGGCCCTCCCCGACCTTTTCCTCTACACCTGCCTCCACGCCGTGAAGGATGGGCTGGCTTCGGTACGATCGCTGCTCGACATTGCCTTGCTTCTGAAGCGCTATGGCCAAGACTTGCCCTGGCAGGAACTGGCGCAGCGCGTGAATCGCGCGAAGGTCAAGACACCCATCTATCTCAGCATTCTCCTGAGCCGTGAGCTGCTGGGCGCCTCCATTCCCTCCGAGTTTCTAACAGCCATCCGGCCATCGCGAAACCTGAGCCGGCTCCTCGGCCAGGCCCTCTTCAAATGGAGGGGCGGAGCATTGCACGTCCCACACGAGTTGCTCGTGGGACCAGTCATGGCCCTGCTGATGTTGTGCTGGGAGGACTCGCTCAGGGGGAAGCTTCGGCATCTGCGTCGCAACTTGCTGCCATCAGAGAATCTGCGAGCCCGCTGGACATCGCTCCCTCGTTCCTCCTCCCCGTTCCGTCGGTACCCGGCCTGGCTGTGGGAGGTCTGCCGTCGCCTCACCAATCAGCTTGCCGCCCGCCCTCATTCCAGACAGCCAGGATCGCCTCGCAGTTGATCCGACCATTCCGCCTGTCGAAACGGATATTCCCAAAAAACAGCTGGAGCTTTGCTCGAAGGCGTTGCTAAAGAGTCAGAAACGCTGGCGGGCTTCTCCACTCACCATAGTTCTTGAGGCGAGCGGCTCACACGAATGTTGAGTGGGGTCAACCAAGATTACCGGTCCCCACCATCGAGACAGCGAGGGACACCAGCGATGCCACGCTGTCTTCCTCAGCACGAACGACAGACTGCGCCCCGCATTGGCGCGCCGCTTCCTCGGTCTGCGGCCCTATCGCCGCCATCGGCACGTCCAACAAGGCCGCACCGAGGTCGCCCGAGAGCACGGTGCGGGTCGCCGAGGAACTTGGCAGAACCACGAGGTCGATTGGCGGCAAGGGAAGACTCGGCATCCAATGAACATAGCGATACGCGGCCACTGCTTCGACATCCGCACCAATCTTCGTAAGTTCGTCGCGCAAGTTTGGGCGACCGCTCTCCGACGTCACAAGAAGGAGTGGCCCCTTCTGAAAAAAAACCGAGTGCTCGTGTAGCGCCTCCTGACAGGCGCCTCGCACAGAGACAACGGATGCGATGCCATGCCGGGAAAGCGCCTGCGTCGCCGCTGCCCCGACCGCTATGACCGGCACGTCGAGGGTGGGAGCATGTGAAACCACCGCATCGACACCGGCGGCGCACCCAAAAACGATGCCACGGAATTCGTGGATTCGCGCAAGGGCCGTCTTGATTTGAGACGCTCCATTGAGGGGCACCGCCTCGACCTCGGGAACTTCCAGCACTTCGGCGCCGAGTGCGCGGAGTGCTGCGGCAAGTGCGGAATGGCCAGGACGAGCGCGGGCGACAAGCAGTCTTCGGCCTGCCAGAAGGCAGCGTTCGAACCAGGCAATCCGCTCACGCAGTCCGACAACGTTGCCGACGATGACGAGAGCCGGCGCGGTGGGATCGACGTCTCGCGTCTGTTCCGGAAGGGTTGCCAGCGTACCGACGATGACCTTCTGGCCGGTGGTTGTGGCGGAGGCGATGTA
>SCVQ01000041.1 GCA_004296865.1 Nitrospirota bacterium | reverse complement strand
TCCTCGGCACCGTCGGCCACGGTCACCACGGTACTGGAGGAATAGCCGAGCCCCAGCTTCAAGCCGGGTCGGTCCGACAGACTGAGCCCCAATGCCTGTGTATCGGTCGCAAGAACCGCTTGTTCCTTTGGCTCATTGACCGTGACAACTCCCACCCCGATGATGAGATGGTGCGTCGCGTTCCCCTTCCCCGGAATGGAAACGACACAGCCGGCCATCAGAACAGTGGCCAAGAGAAGCCCGGTTAGTGCGATCGCATTACGATCCATTGGCCTCGGCCATCCTGAATCATGTTCAAAACGCTTTCCTCATTGCCGCCTCGTTCGCTGCTCCGACAACAAGCAAGCGCAATGCCTCTGTTTTTCCTTCCGATTCAAGCTGTGCGGGTAATGGTGTAACTACTCGTAGACTCAACTAAATGAGATTTCTCGCCAGGGGACTGAGGAGAGAAACGAGGCCAAACTTACCATTCGATTTGTATCCATCGTGGTACCTTCCGTATCCCCTCGGATACGGCTCTTGGCTGGAACAAAGAACAAGAACGTTCAGCCATTAGACACTTCTAATCCCTCCCTAATAATCCCCTCATCTTGTGCTGCTACTCTGCCTCCCAGATAGCGGAGGGCAGAGGGGGATTGCTGTTTTCACAAGGGGAGGAAGCCATGGCATGCCGACGATGCCGGGGGTTGATGGTGCGGGAGTGGTGCTCGGAGTTCTTCGACTGGGAGGCTTGCGTTTGGAAATGCGTGAACTGCGGCGCGGTGGTGGACCCGGTCATCAACAGGAATCAGGGCCTCGCGTCGTCGGAGCCGCGCGCGATGATCGGCTCAACCCGGTGAGCCGACTGCGGCGGCGCAACAAGGACCGTTCATTCTAGACCTTGAACTCCGCCCAGAGAAACGTATGGTCGGAGGGGTCCTTCGCCCGGCGCGGATCGAGGTCCACGTCCACTTTCGTACAGTGCTCGGCGAGGGGCGGCGTCGCCAGGATATGATCGATCCGCCAGCCTTTGTTGGCTTCGAGAGAACCGGGCCGGCGATAATCCCAGAACGTGTATTGCTGGCGATCGGGATAGAGCTTCAAGAACACATCGACGAACCCCCAGGCAACCGTTTCCGCATAGGCCTTGCGGACATCTTCGTGGTAGCAGACGTGCAGGAGGTGCTTCTCCGGACTGTGCACGTCGATCGGGCGCGGCGCCACGTTCATGTCTCCGCACCAGATCGCCGGCTTCGTCGGCGACAGGTGTTTGTCGAAATAGGCCCGCAGCCGCTTGAACCAGGCCAGCTTGTACTGGTACTTGGGCGAGTCAATCTCGAAACCCTGCGGGATGTACGTATTGATAATCGGAATGCCGTGAATGACCGCCCGGATGAGACGGAATTCATCCGGCTCGCCTCCATCGTCCAGCCCATAGGAGACGGCGTCCGGCGGGGTCAGGCTCAGCACGGCGACGCCGTTGTAGCCCTTCATCCCCCGGAACGTGAGGTGATAGCCGGACGAGGCCAGCGCGAGCGCGGGGAAGTCCGCATCTTGGACCTTCGTCTCCTGCAGACAGAGCACATCGGGCTCATGCTTCTCCAGCCAGTCGAGAACGAGCGGCAGACGTTTGCGGAGCGAGTTGACGTTGAACGTCGCAACCTTCATCCGTGCATT
>SCVQ01000398.1 GCA_004296865.1 Nitrospirota bacterium | reverse complement strand
ACAACGTCGCGTTCTGGGACCGGATCGGCATCATGGTCAAGCCGTTTTTCGCCACGCCGTACCCCGGCTCGGAATGGTACTACACCTACAAGGACCGGATCATCGAGCAGTATGAGAGCGACCTGGAGGCGTTCATCCTGGACCTGGGCGATGCAACCAAGATCACGGCCGTCATCTGCCACAACTTCAATGCGGTCGAACTGCTGGGGCTGCGCGAGATGATGCTCCTGCACGACGTCAAGCGCATCCGGGACTATGAGCGCACCTGGCGCGCGATCCACGGCGAGCCGAAGTTTTCAAAAGAGGTACTGGCCCAGAAAGTGCCGGCCGAGCTGCCGGCCGGGGAGTTGCTCATGCCGAAGAAACTGGCGCTGGTGGGCGGGTAGAGGAGGAAGATCATGGCAATCGCGTGTGGCATGAGACAGGCGGCCGTCCGCATCGGACGGCACACGGTGGGCGAGGGCCATCCTCCCTTCGTGGTGGCCGAGGTCGGGATCAACCACAATGGGGACATCAAGAAGGCTCTCCAGATGGTGCGGGCCGCCAAGGAAGCCGGCGCCCACTGCATCAAGTTCCAAACCCACATCACGGCCAAGGAGATGGTGCATACGGACATGACGCCGGGCGAGATCAGCTCGGAGTCGCTGTGGGACATCATCCAGAGGTGCGAACTGACGGAAGCCGATGAACGGCGGGTCAAAGAGGCCTGCGATGAGGCGGGGATTCTGTTCCTATCCACGCCGTTTTCACGCGAGGCGACGGACCAGTTGGAGCAGTTGGACGTGCCTGCCTACAAGATCGGCTCCGGCGAGATCACCAATTTGCCGCTGATCGAGCACGTGGCCAGGAAGGGCAAGCCGATGATCGTGTCCACCGGCATGACGGAGTTGGAGGAAGTCGAGGCGACCGTCGACCTCATCCGGGGTTACGGCGTCCCCTTGATTCTTCTGCAGTGTACCTCGACTTATCCCACGGCCTACAGCGACGTGAAACTGGGCGCCATCAAGCTCCTGCGGGAGCGGTTTGGCGTGCCGGTCGGCCTTTCGGACCATTCGATCGGCATCTATACCGCGCTTGGTTCGGTGGCGCTGGGAGCCTGTTTTCTGGAGAAACACTTTACGATGAGCCGCACGTGGCCCGGCCCGGATCAGGGACTGTCCATCGAGCCGGATGAGTTGCGCGAGCTGGCGAGGGGAGCGGAGGCGATCTATCAGGCCCTCGGCTCGGACAAACTCATCCTCGACAAGGAGCGTCCAGTGGTCGGGTTCGCGCGGGCCTCGGTGGTCGTGGTGAGGCCGGTGGCCGCGGGGGAACGCCTGACGGAGGACAATCTCTGGGTCAAGCGGCCGGCGGACGGGGAGATTCCGGCCAAGGACTATAAGAAGCTGATCGGGAAAGTCGCCAGGGTGGCGATGACGCCAGACCACCAGGTGAAATGGAGCGAGGTTGCCTGATGAGGACGATTGCGATTGTCACGGAGCGCCGGGCGGATTACAGCCGGTTCAAGCCGATCCTGGAGTTGATCCGGGACGAGCCCGAGCTGGACTACAAATTGGTCGTGACCGGCATCTCGCTGCTGCGCGACCACGGGAACGACATCGAGGTCATCAAGCGGGACGGGTTCGCCATTGAAGCGGTGCTGCCGATGTTCCAGGAAGGGGCACCGGACACGGGCGCCGAAATGGTCCGCGCGATGGGGCGGGTGTTGCCGGCCCTGGTCGATACGTTCGAGCGGATCAAGCCGGACATCATTCTCTCCGGCTTCGACATCGGAGCCAACTTTGCGGCGGCCGTGGCCGGGGCCCATATGAACATTCCCGTGGCCCACATCCAGGGCGGCGAAGTCACCGGCAGCATCGACGAGTCGCTCCGACACGCCATGTCCAAGTTCGCACACATCCATTTTCCGGCGACCGAGGCTTCCGCCCAGAGGTTGATCCGCATGGGGGAGGACCCGCAGTCCGTCTTCGTGGTGGGCTGCCCGTCGCTGGATGTAGTCCTGGGGACCCCGATTCTGCCGAAGGCCGAGACACTGGTCGCGCACGGCTTGGACCCAGGCCGTCCCTACGTCGTGATCCTCCAGCATCCGGTGACAACCGAAGTCGATCAGGCCGGCGCGCAGATGGCCGAGACCCTGGCAGCGGTGCAGAGCCTCGACCTGCAAGGCGTCCTCATCTATCCGAATAACGATGCCGGGGCGCAGCAGATCATCGGGCAGATCAGGCGGAGCGCCATCACCGTGGTGCGAAGCCTGCCCCCCGAACGGTTCGTCAACCTGCTGCGATATGCGGCGGCCCTGGTCGGCAATTCCAGCAGCGGCATCCATGAGACCGCCTCCTTGGGCGTGCCGACGGTGAACGTCGGGACAAGACAACAGGGACGGGAGCGGGGGCAGAACGTCCTGGATGTCCGCAACGACCGTCACGAAATTAGGCAGGCGATCACGACGGCGATTGAGGACGACGAGTTCAAGGCCCGCGTGGGCGAGAAGATCAATCCTTACGGGGACGGCCATTCGGCCGAACGGATCGTCCGCATCCTTAAGACGGTGGTCTTGGACCATCGGATTCAAAAGAGGTTCTACGATGGCAGCGGCGACAGTAGCGTTGATCGGCGGGACGGGCTTCATTGGCCGGCACTTGCTTGAACGGCTGACGGAGGCCTCGCCGGGACGTATCCGCGTCCTGGCCTATGGCCCTGCGCCGGACTGGCTGAAGGCCCTCTCCGATACGGAGGCGGTGTGCGGAGACTTGCTCGATGCGGCTTCCCTGGCGCCCTTGCTGGACGGGGCCGATGTGGCGATCAACTTGGCCGGGCAAGTCAGCGCGGATGTGGGCGACTATCAACACGTGAACCTGGGGGGGATGATCACGCTGGCGCAGGCCTGCCTGCAGCACAAGGTCCGGCGCATCATTCATGCGTCCTCGGCGCTGGTCTACGGGGACGCGCTGAACGCCTCGGAAAAGGATCCCTGCCGGCCGCTCTCGCCTTACGCCACCTTGAAGCTGGCCGCCGAAGAGATTCTCGTACGGCTGCTGGCACCCGCAGCCGAGGTCGTGTCGCTCCGACTGACCAACGTCTATGGGGCCCGACAGAACAAAGGCCTGATGCCCTACCTGATGAACCGCATCCTCGATCAGCAGCCGATCACGATCGATTCGGATGGGGCGCAAGTCCGGGACTTCGTGCACGTCAAGGATGTGGCCGAGGCGATCGGAAAGGCCGTCGTGGCCGCCGACTGTCGCGGGGTTTTCAATATCGGATCCGGCGCAGCGACCAGCGTCATACAGCTCGTGCGGCTCTTCGAGGAAGTGCTGGAGACGCCGGCGACGGGCGAGTATCGCCCGGAGCACAACGGAGGGGAGCGGCGGAGCACCGTGAACGTCGGCAAGGCCTTGGAAGTCTTGGGCTGGCAGGCGAGAATCGAATTGTGCGACGGGGTGCGCGAGTTGGCCGACGGGGTCCGAGCCGTGCTGGACCGCCGTCATGCGCGCCGGGGAGGAGTCTACGCATGAGGCAGTTCATTGAAGGCAAAACGGTGTTGGTGACGGGAGGGACCGGCTCCATCGGGTCCGAGATCGTCCGGCAGGTGCTCCAGTATGACCCGAAAATGGTGCGGGTGCTGTCCCGGACCGAGCACATGCAGTACCAGTTGATGCAGGAACTCGGGCGGCTGCCCAACCTCGTCTGCTTCATCGGGGACGTGCGCAACCCTGACCGGCTCACCCGCGCCGCCGTCGAGGCGGACGTCATCTTTCACGTTGCCGCTATGAAACACGTGCCGCTCTGCGAGTTCAACCCCTTCGAGGCGGTGGAGACGAACGTCATCGGCGCCCAGAATGTCGTCAACGCCGCGATCAAGAACGGCGTGAAGTTGGTGGT
>SCVQ01000397.1 GCA_004296865.1 Nitrospirota bacterium | reverse complement strand
TCCGGTTCACTCTAGCGAAACCACGGGGTGAGCGCAATATCGTCTGTCAGTCTGCGTTATCCGTGCGTCGCGCGCCGATCCGCTTTTTGAAAGGCATCCACCGGTGAAGCAGCCAGCCGAACGGCTCTGCGCGTGGAACCGGTGGCTGTTCGGGGTCCGGGTGCCCGATCCACGGCTCCTGGTTGCCGCGGTAGGCGCCGTCGGTAAAGCTCAACTGGCTTCGGAGCTGCGTGTAGCCTCTGCCATGTAGAGATCTGATCACTTCGCCAAGAGCCGCCGCCTGTGTCGCACAAGGGTCGGTCACGATGATCGTCGTCTCATACCGGAGTGAGGCTCGATAGCCCTCATCCAATCGTTCGATTTCTACCGGCCGGTTGAACCCACGTTCACGCTCGTCCATCCCTGCGAGTTGATGCTTCTCGACAACTTCAGTTGCCATGGCCGACCTTGACCAGGGTCACTCTACAAGGCGCGAAACACGGCCAACAGATCACTCAGCGCAATGGTTTTATTTTGCAGGACTGCCCGCTCCGCCTTTACTTGCTCCAGGAGGGTTGTTGTCTTGGCCCCTTCCTTGAGGCAAGACGCACCCAAAGCCAACACGCGGTCGCACTCCTTCTCCACCTTCCCCTTGACGACCGGATTGACCGACAGAATGGCCATCATCTTGGCCCTGGTGTCGGAGAGGTGCGCCTGTAGGTCGGCTTCAGGGAAGGACTGGTGCAGCGCTTCGTTCTGGCAACGGTCCAGATACTGAGCGAGAAAGACATAGAGTCGTACGAGGGTTTCGGTTATTTCAATATGGCTTGGCGCCGTGGATTGAGCTGACATGAGCACCTCCATACCAACCTTCGGTTGAGCCGCCGCGTTCGATCATATCGCGGCAGATAGTTACTTTGCCTCCAGTAGGCTTAGATTCTCCGGTTAAACCCCCATGCCAAGCTTACCAGAACTGCCCGCTTGGATCAGATGTGGGCGGAGTGGTTTTTTGCCTTCATTGTCTTATTTGTGATGTGGAATTGGCCGTTGGCCTTTTCCGAGGATCTGCCGTACGGCCGCCATCACCCGAACGCGATCGGGAATAGCGGCGTCTTCCAAAGACCGCGTGTAGGGCATCGGGACGTCCGCGCCTGTCACTCGCACGATGGGGCCATCCAAATAATCAAACGCCCGCTCATAGACGGAGTCCGCAATCTGGGCGCCCAGGCCGGCAAATCGCCAGCCTTCTTCCACGATCACGAGCCGGCCGGTCTTCTTGACGGACGCGACGACGGCCTCGACATCCAATGGTTTTAAGGTACGCGGGTCTACGATTTCAACGTCGATCCCTTCGCGAGCCAAGTCCTCCGCCGCCTCCAGCGCCACCAGCAGCATTTTGCTGTAGGCCACGATGGTGACGTCCTGGCCCTGGCGCTTGACCTCGGCTTTGCCGATCGGGATCGTGTAGTCCCCTTCCCCGACTTCTCCCTTCGTCCCATAGAGCAGTTGCGCTTCGATGAAGATGATCGGGTTCGGATCGCGGATGGCGCTTTTCAAGAGCCCTTTGGCGTCGTACGGCGTGGCTGGTGCCATGACTTTCAAGCCCGGCACGTGGCAGAACCAGGCCTCCAGGCTCTGGGAATGTTGCGCACCGAGTTGATGCGCCGCGCTGCCCGGTCCTCGGATCACGATGGGGACTGACAGTTGCCCACCGGACATGTATCGGATTTTGGCTGCATTGTTGACGATCTGGTCCAAGGCCAGGATGCCGAAATTGAAGGTCATGAGTTCGACGATCGGATGCAATCCAGCCATGGCGGCGCCGATGGCCAGGCCCGTAAAGCCGGCCTCTGTGATGGGTGTATCGAGCACCCGCTGTGGCCCGAACTCTTCGACGAACCCCTTGCTGACTTTGAAGGCGCCTTGGTAATGGCCGACCTCCTCGCCGATCAGGAAGACCCGGTCGTCTCGCCTCATCTCTTCGCGCATGGCCTGGTTCAGCGCGTCACGGTAGGAAATCATCATGAGAGCGGCCTACTCATCATAAACATGTTCGTACAAGGCGTCCCGTGGCGGGAATGGGCTCTCATCGGCAAACTTCACGGCCGCCGCGATGGAGGAGCTGCTCGCCTTCGCCGAACGGCCGGGAACGGATGCGGAGACGGCACGCTTCGCCGACGAGCTGCGCGCGCGGGTCGTCGAGCGCGACGGGGAGTTCCGCCGCCGCATCGATCGCGTGCAGGGGGCGATCTTCGAAGCCGCCCGCCGCGTCGGGCAGACGGAGCGCAAGCGCCCGGCGTTGCGCGCCGTGCTCGCCGCCGCCGGCGCCGCCGCGACCCTGGGCCTCGCCGCCTGCGGCAGCCGCACCGACCAGGCGGTGCCGCCCGATCCGCTCCCGCCGCCCGACCACACCGTCGGCGGTCCCCCGGATGCCGGGTCGGGCCGCGTCTGGCGCGGGGGAGCCACCGGAAACGAGCCGCACAAGGACGTCGGCTCGCACAAGGACGTCTTCGAGCCGCCGTACGACACGCTGCCGCCGCCCGATCCCCCGCCGCCGCCCGATCCCCTCCCGCCCCCGGACCCCCTCCCCCCGAGCGACCCGCCGCCGCCGCCCCACGATCCGCTGCCCCCGCCGGATCCTCTTCCCCCGCCCGACGCCGGCACGCACCATCA
>SCVQ01000396.1 GCA_004296865.1 Nitrospirota bacterium | reverse complement strand
GATCGCGCCAAGGCGGCCAAGGTCGGGGCGGTGGTGTTTGATCGGGGTGGCCGGCTGTACCACGGTCGGGTCAAGGCGCTGGCCGAGGCGTCGCGTGAAGGCGGCCTGCAGTTCTGAATTGTAACGGTCGTCTGGACAGAGAGGAGCGAGGACTTCGTGCGAGTCAATCCTGAAGAGCTCAATCTCAAAGATAAGGTCGTGTTCATCAATCGCGTGGCCAAAGTGGTCAAGGGCGGCAAGCGCTTCAACTTTTGCGCGCTGGTCGCCGTTGGCGATGGCAACGGCTGGGTCGGTATCGGTAAGGGGAAGGCCGCGGAGGTGCCGGTCGCGATCGCCAAAGCCGTGCAGCAGGCCAAGAAGAATCTGGTCAAGGTCCCGCTCAAAGGCGGGACGATCCCGCACGAGGTGCATGGATTGTTCGGCGGCGAGCACGTGATGCTCAAGCCGGCCGGGGCCGGAACCGGGGTCATTGCCGGGGGCGCGGTGCGTGCGGTGGTCGAGTTGGCCGGCGCGCACAATATCATTGCGAAGACGCTGGGACGGGGCAATCCCTTTAACACCGTCCGGGCAGCCCTGGAGGGGCTCTGCCAGCTTCGGAACCCGGAAGAAGTCGTGCGTATGCGCATGGCCGGTCTTGAAAAAATAGGGTAAGGCATGGCTAAGAAGAACGTCACATCGTCCGGAGCCAAAGGGTTCTCGATTACGCTGAAACACAGTCCCATCGGGACGCCGTACACGCATCGGCTGGTCTTGCGCGGTCTCGGCCTTCGCAAGTGCAACCAGACCGTCATGCGTCCTGATACCCCGCAGGTGCAGGGCATGATTCACAAGGTCGGCTATCTGTTGGAAGTGAAATCACTATGAAGTTGCATAAACTGGCTCCGGCGATCGGAGCCACGAAGAAACGGAAGCGCATCGGTCGAGGCCCAGGATCGGGTCATGGCAAGACGGCCACGAAAGGACACAAGGGGCTCCTGGCCAGGTCCGGGGGGGGCAAGCGGCCGGGGTTTGAGGGCGGACAGATGCCCCTCATTCGTCGCCTGCCCAAGCACGGTTTTACGAACCCGTTTCGGACGGAATACGCGATCGTGAATCTCAAGGCACTGGCCACGCTGGGGGCGGTGAATCCCATCACGCCGCAGGCGTTGGTCGACGCCGGGCTTGTGAAGCGGAAGTCCCAACCGGTGAAGATTCTCGGCCAAGGCGACGTGGGGAAGCCGGTCGTGATTCAAGCCCACAAGTTCAGCAAGTCGGCGACGGCCAAGATCGAAGCTGCCGGCGGGAGGGCTGAGGTCATCGGCGGTGCTTGAACGACTCCTCACGAACTTTCAGAACGTCTTTAAAATACCCGAGCTGCGCACCCGCATCCTGTTCACGCTTGCGATGCTGGCGGTCTATCGGGTCGGCGCCCATGTGCCGACGCCCGGCATCAATAACGAGGAACTGGCCAAGTTCCTGACTGAAAAGGGCGGGTCGCTCCTTGGGTTTTTGGACATTTTTTCGGGCGGCGCGCTGTCGCGGCTGACGATTTTCGCATTGGGCATCATGCCCTACATCAGCGCGTCGATCATCCTCCAGCTGCTCACGGTGGTGATCCCCCACCTGTCCAAGCTGGCCAAGGAGGGCGAGCGAGGGCGGAAAAAGATCATCCAGTATACGCGGTACGGCACGATCGGGATCGCCCTGATCCAGGGGTTCGGCATCGCGGTGGGGCTGGAAGGGATGAACCAGGGCGCGTTCGTGCTGAATCCCGGATGGCCGTTTCGCCTCATGACGGTCATCACCTTGACTGCGGGCACCGCCTTTCTCATGTGGCTGGGCGAGCAGATCACCGAACGCGGGATCGGCAACGGCATCTCGCTGATCATTTTTGCCGGCATCGTCGCGCGGCTTCCGAACGCGGTCGCGCAGACGTTCGATCTGTACCAGGTCGGGCAGTTGAGCTTCATCCTCCTGCTCACCCTGGTCTTTGTCATGCTGGGGGTCGTGGCAGCCATCGTCTTTTTGGAAAGCGGACGCCGCAAGATTGCGGTCCAGTATGCCAAGCGCGTGGTCGGGCGGCGAGTCTACGGCGGGCAGAGCACGCACATTCCGTTGAAGATCAACACGGCCGGGGTTATCCCGCCGATTTTTGCTTCCTCGATCATTGCCTTTCCGGCGACGATCGCGGGGTTCATCCAGGTGCCGTGGGTGCAGTCGATCGGGGCCCAACTCGCGCCGGGATCGCTCTTGTATACGTTGTTGTATGTGGGCCTGATCGTGTTCTTTTGCTTTTTCTACACGGCGGTGGTGCTGAACCCGATCGACATGGCCGACAATATGAAAAAGTACGGCGGGTTCATTCCAGGCATCCGCCCGGGGCAGCGGACCTCGGATTATATCTACAATGTCCTGACCCGTATTACCACGGCGGGTTCGCTCTATCTGGCGGCGGTCTGCGTCATTCCTGAATTTTTGATTTACAAGTTGAACGTGCCCTTCTATTTCGGAGGGACGTCCCTGCTGATCGTGATCGGGGTCGGCCTGGACACCGCCCAGCAAATCGAGTCGCACATGTTGATGCGGAACTACGAAGGCTTTCTGGCGAAGGGGCGGCTGCGGGGCCGGAGCGGGTGAGGCCCCTTATGCGCGTGGTGTTTCTCGGTGCGCCGGGAGTGGGGAAAGGCACGCAGGCGGAGCGGGTCGCGGCGCAGTTCCACCACCCGAAGATCTCGACCGGAGACATCCTCCGGGAAGCGGTTCGGAACAAGACGGCGTTGGGGCTTGAAGCCAAAGCCTGCATGGACCAGGGCAAGCTGGTGCCGGACGCCGTGGTGGTCGGTATCGTCAAAGAGAAGCTGGCCGAGCCGAGTTGTGCGGACGGTTTCCTGCTGGATGGTTTTCCGCGGACGGTGACGCAGGCGGAAGAACTGACCGGGCTGCTGGAGTCCAAGGGGCAGCGACTGGACCGGGTTCTCAACTTTGCCGTTCCGCGCGCAGAAGTCGTGCGGCGATTGAGCGGGCGGCGCAGTTGCCCCAAGTGCCAGGCGGTGTTTCATGTCGATTCTGCCCCGCCGAAACGGGACGGAGTCTGTGACCGGTGCGGTGCGGCCCTGATCCAGCGGAACGACGATCAGAAGGAGACGGTGGACGCGCGGCTGTCGGTCTATGAAGAGCAGACCGCGCCGCTCATCGCGTATTATCGGCAGCGCGGTATCCTCTCCGAACTCGACGGATCCGGGCCGATCGAGGAGGTCTATCGCCGTGTGCTGCACCTGTTGCAGGAGCGCGGCGCGGCATGATTATTCTGAAGACGCCTGAGGAGATCGAGATCATGGCTCAGGCGTCGAAGATCGTCGCGGAGACGCTCCAAGGCCTGAAGCGGGAGATTCGTCCGGGGGTTACGACGGATGAGTTGGACCGTTTTGCGGAAGACTTCATCCGTGCGCGGGGCGGGATTCCGGCGTTCAAGGGGTATCGCAGCTATCCGAAGACCCTCTGCGTATCG
Organism: Nitrospirota bacterium; assembly: GCA_004296865.1. Taxonomy (GTDB): domain Bacteria; phylum Nitrospirota; class Nitrospiria; order Nitrospirales; family Nitrospiraceae; genus SCVQ01. The sequence continues at coordinate 1,824 of SCVQ01000396.1, read as the reverse complement.
GTGAATGACCAGGTGGTGCACGGGATTCCCTCCAAACGTGTGTTGAAAGAGGGGGATATCGTCGGGCTGGACCTGGGCGCTATCGTGGGTGGATTCTACGGCGATGCGGCGGTGACCGTTCCGGTGGGGAAGGTGTCTCCGAAGGTGATGGAGTTGCTGCGGGTGACGGAAGAATCCCTGTACGCGGGCATTGCGCAGGCGGTGGTGGGCAACCGGCTTTCCGACATCTCCCATGCCGTGCAGCGGCACGCCGAAGCTGCCGGGCTGTCGGTGGTCACCGACTTTGTGGGGCATGGCATCGGCCGGCAGTTGCACGAGGAACCGCAGGTGCCTAACTACGGCAAGCCCGGGCAGGGTCCTCGCCTCCAGGTCGGGATGGTGCTGGCGATTGAGCCCATGGTCAACATGGGCGACAGCGGAGTGCGCATTTTGGATGATCAATGGACGGCCGTGACGAAGGATGGGAGCCTCTCGGCCCACTTCGAACATACCATTGCCATTCAAGCCAGCGGCCCGCCGAAAATTTTGACGAAGCTCTAGTCGGACGCGGATCGGGCAATTCGCGTGCGGTGGCGCGGTGGATTGATTGTGAGGATGACGCCGGATGCCGAAAGAAGACGTTATCGAGGTGCAGGGTACGGTGGTGGAAACGCTTCCGAACGCCATGTTCCGGGTCAAGTTGGATAACGAACATGTCATCCTGGCGCACATTTCCGGGAAGATGCGGATGCACTTCATCCGGATCCTCCCCGGCGACAAGGTCACGGTGGAAATGTCGCCGTACGATCTCACCAGGGGGCGGATTACGTACCGGTTCAAGTAAGCAACGACGATCAGTCTGAAGGGTAGGCCGTTATGAAAGTCAAGTCATCCGTCAAGCCGATTTGTTCGAAGTGCAAGGTCATCCGCCGCCGGGGGGTGGTCAGGGTGCTCTGCGAGAATCCGCGGCACAAACAACGTCAGGGATAGCTGCGGCCGGACGCGGAGCGCCGGTCGGCGGACGTCACAGCTGGGAGGAAGCATGGCTCGGATCGCCGGGGTGGATTTACCGAGAGAGAAGCGGGTGGATGTGGGGCTGACCTATGTGTATGGGATCGGCCGAGCCACCGCCGCGCAGATTGTCCAAAAGTCCGGAGTCGTGGGCGCGACTCGTGTGAAGGATCTCAGCGAGGATGAAATCGTCAAGCTGAGAGAGATCATCGAGCGGGACCACAAGGTGGAGGGCGATCTCCGCAAGGAAGTGTCCATGGGCATCAAACGCCTCGTGGACACGGGGACCTATCGCGGCTTGCGGCATCGCAAAGGTCTGCCGGTGCGCGGGCAGCGGACTAAGACCAATGCCAGAACGAGGAAAGGCCGACGGTCCTCGATGGGGAAAGCGCGCAAACCCATGGGTGGCTCGAGCCGCCCCTAGTCTGCGCGATGCGCACATGAGAGAGAGGAAGCAGAGATGAGCGTCAAGAAGGGGAAGAAGAAAGAACGCAAAGTCGTCCAGAGCGGGGTCGCCCACATCCAGGCCTCGTTCAACAACACGATTGTCACCATTACCGATATGAGCGGCAATTCGATCGTCTGGGCGAGTTGCGGTAACCAGGGCTTTAAGGGATCGCGCAAAAGCACGCCCTTTGCGGCGCAGCGGGCGGGGGAAGCTGCGGCGAAGAAGGCCATGGAGCATGGTATGCGGCAGGTGGATGTCTATGTGAACGGGCCGGGTTCGGGCCGAGAGTCGGCGATCCGATCGTTGCAGTCGGCAGGGTTGCGCATCAACCTGATCCGTGATGTGACGCCGATTCCCCATAACGGCTGCCGACCGCCCAAGCGGCG
>SCVQ01000395.1 GCA_004296865.1 Nitrospirota bacterium | reverse complement strand
AGTGAATCATGCTCAGATGGCATTGGTTTCAGCCGAAACTCAAACCAATGCGGACCTAGTGGAACTCGTCAATGAGTTAAAGAGCCAGGGGGAAAGACTCCAGCGGCAAAGCGACATTGACATTCCCAAGCTGAGACGGTTGCTGGACAATGTCAGCGCAAATCTCCAAATACGCCTGGAACCTTGCCTAGCCAAGGAATGCGCTAAGCAGTCAGTCTTCGCCGCTCTTATTCGATGGCATGAGGGTTGGTTGTTCTGGCTAACAGCGATCGCAATCGTTGTCTATAATATTGCTCGTGGAGTGCTAACGTGGATAATGACTACTCTTGGTGATGAGGAGGAGCGCTCTGGGCATACGCCTCCCCAGGAGATGTATGGATGGCTAATAAAGTGTCACCGCTGGATTGTCCGTCCACTGCTCGTAATTGCAGTTGGCTCTCTTATTCTTCACGGGTGGGATGTGCTCTTCAATACGGATGTCTGGCTTCCTCTCCGCGAGCGATGACCGTCTTGATTAACTCATTCCTTGATTGTCTTTTTTCATCTTCCAAAAAATGGAGTGGCCTGCGACGCCACCGTCTTCGCCGCCAAAAAGTAACCCGCCGAATCTCCGCTACCGCTTGCCAAGAGACAGCCGCTTAGCCAGACGTCTGGCCAGACGCACCATGGCAGGAGACCGATCGGCCGGGCTCAAGAGCACATTCAGCACATGCATCCGCTTCTTGTCGGCCATAGCCGAATCCAGCGCCTGTACGACCTCGCCGTGGGTGCCGACCCTGTGGCCGACCCCGCCCCCCACCAGGTCGCAGATCTTGTCGTATTGCCATTCATGCACGTCGTTAAAGGGCCCGTCGAGAATTTCCCGCTCCGTGCCGTATCCCCGATTGTTCAGGATGATCACGACCGGCGCCTGGCCATACCTCACGCAGGTGCTCAGCTCCGTCCCGGTCATCTGGAAGGCGCCGTCACCGACCAAGACGATCGGTCGAAGCGAGGGATCGGCAAAGCCGACCCCCACCGACGCCGGGACCGCGAAGCCCATGGACGTGTAATAGGCCGGGGAGATGAACTCGGCGCTTTTGTGGACGCGCAGATCGGCCCCCGCAAAGAGCGACTCGCCGATATCGGCGACGACCAGCATCTTCTCATCCAGCAGACTTTCCAGATGGCTGAACAAACCACGCAAGGTCGCCGGTTGGGTCACAGCCGGGGCTTCGGGAGTTGAATTGCGATGAGCCGGGATCGGACGGGAGGAGAACGACGGCATCGGAGCGGCGACCAGCGCGCGTACGAAGTCTTCGAAGTAGACCCCTTCGTAGCGATGGTGCTTGATGAGAATCGCATCGGCCGTCGCGTGGATCGCGCGGCCTTCCGCCAGCAGGGGGGAATGCGCGCCAAGGTCCTCGATGTCCGTCAGGATCGAGCCGAGCATCACGAGACAATCGGCCTCGTCCACGAACTGCTGCACCTCGTCTCGTCCGATCAGCCCGCCATACACGCCGACGAACAGCGGATGGTCCTCACGGATCACGGATTTCCCCAAGAGGGTGGAGGCGACGGGGATGTTCATGCGTTCCGCCAAACGCGACACATCGTCCTGCAGATGGAACCGATGCACCTCCGCGCCCACGAGCAGCACCGGCTTCTGCACGGCGGCCAGCATCTCGCGAACCTCGGTCACGGCTTCCGCCAGGGCGGCGGGATCGCTCGTCTCCTCCTGGAGCGGATGTGCATAGGCGGAGGGCTCGATCGGCGCATGGACCAGGTCGCGGGGGATTTCCAGATAAATAGGCCGCTTGTACCGCATCAGCGCCATCAACGCCCGGTCGATCTCGCGTTCGGCCGTCAGCGGATCGTCCAGCACGACGGCCGCAACGGTGACCTGTTCGAACACTTCCTTCTGCGTGGAAAAATCACGGACCATGTGGTGCAAGTAGGGATTTCTCAC
>SCVQ01000394.1 GCA_004296865.1 Nitrospirota bacterium | reverse complement strand
ACTGCCCGTGAACAGCACCACGTGGGTCTTGGGATGGGCCACCAAGGGCGCGCCGGCCGTTCCGCCGGCCCCGTGAACGACCTGCAAGACTCCCCCAGGAATCCCGGCCTGCTCGAAATACCCGGCGATCTTGGCCCCGCACAGGGGCGTGCACTCGCTGGGCTTCAGAATGACGCAATTGCCCAGGACCAGCGACAACCCCGTCAGCCAGAAGGGAATCGCCACGGGAAAATTCCAGGGCGTGATGGCCACGACCACGCCGCGCGGCTCCAGGACTTCATAACACCGCTTGGTCGGCACCTCATCGCCCAGGACTCGTCCGTACTGGCCCAGGTGGCCGAAGGCAAAGGCATACTGCGCCATGTGAATCGCCTCCACCACATCGGCCTTTGCCTCGTTCAATTGTTTGCCGGCTTCTTGGGCGATGGTGCGCGCCAGGGGTTCCAGATCTTCTTCCATCAAGCGCGCCACGCGCAACAGATACTCGGCCCGTTTCACGAGCCCCAAGGCACGCCAGTCTTCAAAGGCGCCATTGGCCGACTGGACCGCCTCGTCAACATCATCGGCCCCGGACTGGGGAAAGAGCCCCACAAGCTCGCCCGGACGGGCGGGATTGCGACTCTCGAACCAGGACCCCGACTGGGCGGGTTGCCACGTCCCGTTGATGAAGTTGTGCATCCGGAGCGTCGCCATCACGGCCCTCCTTCCATCCCGTTCGGCAGGTGCCATTCCGAGCGTATCCCGTTCAAACTATAGTCCGCAGATGGGAGACCCGTCAACGCAGCGTCGTTTAGCCGGGGGCGAACGGCTGTCGTGCGTCACAGGACACGGCCCTTTCCATAGCCCTATCTCCACGCTCTGCTCCCAGCAAAATAAACTCCGCTTGACCCACCTCCCCCTTTTAGTTTTTAATATTCATTATCAATTGGACCGGTTCGCATGAACAAAGCCCCCAAAGAAACCAGAGTCCTGAAAGAGCACCTCGCCAAGCATCAGCTCAAGCTGACCCACCAGCGCGAGCAGATCCTCCACGAGTTTCTGAAAGTGGAACACATCACCGCTGAGCAGATGTACCGGATGTTGGCCAAGAAAGACCCCCACATCGGCTTGGCCACCATCTACCGGACATTAAATTTATTCTGCGAGGCGGGCTTGGCCCAGGCCCGCCACTTCGGCACGCAGACCCAATACGACAACGTGTCCCACAAGGGTCATCATGACCACCTGATCTGCACGGGCTGTGGAAAAATCGTAGAATTCGAAAACTGCGACATCGAGCGGCTGCAGGAAGAAGTGGCCAAGCGGAACGGGTTCACCATCCAAACCCACAAACTGGAACTCTACGGCCTCTGTTCCGGATGCCGCCATTGACGGGACCGTCTTTTTTTGTTAACGTCTTGAGAGGATGAATCAATTTCATTTTCATCATTTTTCACCCCGCACGGTACGGAAGCGCACGGGGCTCCGCCGTCCCGTCCGTACGCATCCGCTTCTGTCGATCATTCGCCTCCTCCTCGTGCTGCTGGCCATGGGGCTCGTCCCGTTCACGGCAACCGATGGCACGGCGGCAGACCAACTGGTCGTCTACTCCGGGCGGGCCGAACGCCTCATCAAACCGGTCCTGGACACGTTCCAAGCCAAGACCGGCATCCAAGTCAACTTGCTCTCCTCCGGAACCACCGAGATCGTCAACCGGCTCCAGGCCGAAGGAGACCGAACGACGGCCGATGTGTTCCTGACCAACGACGCCGGCAGCCTGGAACGGGCGCGCGAACTGAATTTGTTGCTTCCGTTGGAGCTCAAGGATGTCGAGCAGGCCATTCCCGCCTCCTTCCGGGCGCCGGACAACAGTTGGGTCGGCCTCTCGGGACGTTTCTGGGTCTTAGTCTACAACACCGGCTTGCTCAAGCCGGCGGAGGTCCGCTCGATCCTGGATCTGGCGGACCCGCGCTGGAATGGCAAAGTCGCCATTCCCAACGCCGGCAGCGAATACCTGCAGGCCGGCGTGTCGGTCATCAAGGCCGTGTACGGCGATGACCGCACGCAACAATTTCTAACGGGCCTCAGGGACAATGCCGGCACATCCGTCTATGGCAAGAGCTCTCAGATCGTCGATGCGATCGCCAAGGGCCAGGTTGCGATGGGGCTGGTCAACCACTATTACCTGTACCGCTATGTGAACGATCATCCCGGCGCCCCCCTCGCGCTCTCGATGCTCGACCAGCAGGCGGGAGGGATGGGCGCGATTATGAACGTCGCCGGGGTGGCGATCGTCAAGCACAGCCGCCATGTGGAGGCCGCCAAGCGACTGGTTGAATTTCTGGCCT
>SCVQ01000393.1 GCA_004296865.1 Nitrospirota bacterium | reverse complement strand
GGTGTAATGACGGCCGGACAGTCGATGACTTCAAGCCCTTTCTCATCGCCCTGAACCTCACGAAGCGCTGCAATCTCAAGTGCGACCACTGCTACCTGGACGCTACGACCAAGGCCGGCGGCGGCTCGGACGAGTTGACGACGGAGGAATGTTTCCGCCTGGTCGATCAGATCGCGCAAGTCAACCGCGGCTGCCTGTTGGTCATCACCGGGGGAGAGCCCTTGACCCGCCCGGATATTCTGGACATCGCCAAACACGCCGTCGGGCTCGGTTTCATGGTCGTGTTCGGCACCAACGGGATGCTGATCAACGACCGGATGGCCAAGGAACTGGTCGAGATCGGCGTGATGGGGGTCGGCATCAGCATCGACTCTCTCGACGCGCAAAAACACAATGCGTTTCGCGGGCTGGCCGGCGCCTGGGAAGGGGCGCTGGCCGGAATCGAGGCCTGCAAGCGCAACGGGCTCCAATTCCAGGTGCACTTCAGCGCGCAGCCCATGAACTACCAGGAACTGCCCAAGGTCGTGGAATGGGCCCACCACCTGGGGGCCAAGGTGTTGAACGTGTTTTTCATGGTCTGCACGGGCCGCGGGGAAGAACTCACCGACATCACCCCGGCTCAATACGAAGAAGTCCTCGGCTACCTGGTCGATTGCCAAGACCAGTACAAGGACATGTTGGTCCGCGCCCGCTGCGCGCCGCACTTCAAGCGGCTGGCCTATGAGAAGGATCCCCAGTCCCCCATCACAAAGGCCCAGGGCTACATGGGTGGCGGGTGTCTGGCCGGCACCAACTACGCCCGCGTGACGCCGAACGGCGAGCTCACACCCTGTCCCTACATGCCGCTCTCAGCCGGCAACATCCGAGAGAAGAGTTTCGTGGACCTCTGGGAGAAATCAGACATCTTCGACTCCTTCCGCTACCCCCACCTGAAGGGCAAGTGCGGAGACTGCGAATACAGCGAAATCTGCGGCGGCTGCCGGGCCCGCCCCTATGCGGACCACGGCGATTGGCTGGATGAAGACCAGTGGTGTCTCTATACCCCGAAAGGCGGGGAAAAGGTGCGTGTGGCCTTCAACACGCCGGAGGAGAGCACCGCAACGTGGGACGAGGCCGCGCAGACGAGACTCAACCGGATTCCCTACTTCCTTCGCGCGATGGTCAAGAAAGGCGTGGAAAAACACGCGCACGAGCACGGCATCGCCGTCATCACCATCGAACTGATGGAGGAACTCCGGAAGAAGCGCTTCGGAAACGAAGCCCCGGTGTTTAAATTCTGATGGGCGCACTCCAAGCCACCCTGACCAATCTCAACCAGCTCATCCCGATCATCAACCACTGGCTTCACCTCCTCTCGGCCATCATCTGGATCGGCGGCCTGGCCTTCCTGGTCATGATCGTGACGCCCGGCCTACGTGCGACGGTCCCGCAAGAGTTCGTCAAGCCGATTGCGGACACGTTCTACCGGAACTTCAAACGCATCATCGGGATCATCCTGATCGTGATCCTGTTCACAGGCGGAATCAACCTGCACTACGTGAATCAACTGATGATTTCGCAGACGGGGACGGGGGTGGCCAATAACGCCAAGTACCTCACCGTCTTCTTCATCAAGCTCTTCCTAGTCCTGGGCGTGATGACCCTGTTCCTCTACACCGTCCTCTTCAAAACCGACGTGACCAGCGAGGAGACGGCCGAGGAAAAAGAAGAGCAGCTCCGCGAGCCGGTTCCCTTCCAGCGCGCCGCCCTCTGGATGGGCCTCTTCATCATCCTCTGTGCTGCAGCCTTGAAACACCTGCACAGCTAATCGAGACAGCCCATTCCGCGCCTATGGAAGCGGCATCCACATTCAGCCAGCACCGCTTTTACCCCTTGCCTGAAGAATCCTATTGACAAAGCTTTTCCGTAGTGATTACGTAAGTCCTTGTCGGCTCACCCCAGGGTGAGCCGGTTGAGGGCCGCCGATGGCTGCTCCAGCTTTGCAGGTCTTTGTCTCTGCGTCGCTTGCGCGCCCCCTCGCTTTGTGTTCGCGTGGCGATTCCGCCCATCACGGCCGGATCCGAAAGCCATGTCTCCTGACTGTTGACGCTCTCGCCTGGCCGCTGCCCGCCCAGATCGCCTATTCCATTGGTCACATCCGCACACAGTTGTGGAGAAGGGGACTCCTTGCCCTTCCAGGCGAGGCTGTGCCATGGCAACGGATTGCCGCGGGCGGATTGCCCAGGCAGAGGAGGCATCCTTGTAGGACTTGCTGACGCTCTGGAATCCGCCGGCACGGCAGCATGACCTCGGAGGATATTCCCATCGTGCATAGAAAGTCGGACATTTCTTCGAACGTTGCGGCATTCTACGCCGACGTGTTCTCCGCCGAGCTAGAAGCGATCAAGGAACGCCGGCTGGCCCGTGGTGAGCGTGCGGTCGATCTGGGCTTGCTGGGCCAACCAATAGACGGGGCGCTTCGGCCACGATGCGAGCGTGGATTGACCGGGCTAGCCCTGTCAGGCGGCGGGATTCGTAGCGCCACATTCAACCTGGGACTCCTCCAAGGCCTGGCGAAAATCCAGAACGAGAAGGGGCCGGATAAGACGCTGCTGCCATTGTTCGACTATCTCTCGACCGTGTCGGGGGGCGGTTATATCGGAAGTTGGCTGGCAGGCTGGATGAAGAATGATGGCTCGGCTCACGTTGAAGGAAACCTGAAAGGCAAACCGCGGGCATTGATTTGCGAGAAGAACGAATCCCCTGAACCCCGGCAAATTCAACATCTTCGCAACTACAGCAACTATCTGAGCCCCAAACTGGGATTATTCTCGATCGACAGCTGGTCGCTCATCGCGACGTATCTAAGAAATGCGCTTGCGAATCAACTCGTCATTATTCCGTTGATCGCTGCCTTGCTCATTTTGCCCCGCCTCGTCGCTGAACTGTCCGATGCCTTCCGACTTGAGCAGGCTGACTGGCACCTCGTCGGAATCCCGGTGATCGTCATGAGCGCTCTGGCGATCGTGTCCGCCGTCCTCGGACTCAGTGGACGAGTTGCAGACTTTCATGCGGGCTGGCTGAGGTGGGGCATTGCTCCGCTGCTGTTTATCGTCGCAATTGTCCTGTTCTGGTTGCCCCCAGAGGCAGTATCCTGGTCGTGGTGGATCCATACAAAGGGGTGGCTGAAAGGTTCGTGGGTGGGGTCGGGGCTCGCCTACTTACCCGACGTGGCACGTCGTGGAGCCGGGTGGGCACTGGCGATGGTGGCACTGAATTTAGCATCGTTCCTAATCTACACGGACGATCCTCAATCCACGGCGGCCAAACAACGCCGGCCCACCGCGGTAGGAGTCTGGCTGCTGTCCGCATTGGTGTCAGGCTTTGTAGGGGGCACCCTCCTGTATCTGTTCGTCAATGACCTCGTTCCCCGGTATTGGCATCTTCAGCCGTGGCACGTGATGACCTGGGGACCTGGTCTCGCGATGTTGCTGTTTGTCGTTGCTCTCCACCTGCAGCTCGTCATGCGAGGGAAATATGAGTCGGATCTGAACCGCGAATGGTGGGCGTGCTTGGTGGGGTGGCTCCTGATCTATGCCTTTCTATGGACGTTCCTCGCGTCCGTCTCCATCTTCGGCCCGTTATTATTCGGGGTGGCCAAAGGTTGGACGAAAACGCAATCCGTGGTGATCGTAACCTGGCTTCTGACCACGGTCGGCGGAATTCTCGCGGGCCGGAGTCCGAAGACCGGTGATCCCGAAAACCCGAATTGGCTCGACTACGTCGCGAAGGTCATCGCGCCCATCGCCAT
>SCVQ01000392.1 GCA_004296865.1 Nitrospirota bacterium | reverse complement strand
GTTGAGAAGCGACCGGATGCCGATGCTTCCGAGGCGAGCCTGGACCAGGGCGGCAAGCTCATGGACAGAATGTGTTGCCAGGGCCTCGATCGCACCCTCAGTAAAGAGCGGTCCGTACAGTTCGTTCCGCCCCCTGCTCTGCAGCCCAACTACCAGGTTATTGATCCCGCTGCAAACGATGACCAGTTCCGCGCTGTCGAGGAACGGAACGGACGCGATCAATTCCTGGGTCGAATTGGCGGCTCGGATGCCAAGGTTCAGAAACGTGTGCGAGGTACGCGCATTCAACACCGAAGCAACGGTGTGACGATCCCCTGCAGCCCCGACACCAAACACGAATGACCCGCCGATGAGCAGCGCCCGTCGGTTCTGTCGCCACCAGGACGTGCTGTCTACAGAATCGTCGCGGGAGGCATCCTGCCCGCTGGAGAGTCGGAACCCGAACGCATCGGTGTTGACAACCGCTGACCGGAAGTTAGGCTGGCTCGTGGTGGTAACATATGGGGCCAGCACCATCGGCAAATGGTCGTACACTTGCATTTGCGGAACGATCGAGTACCTTGTTTGTGCTCCGTCCAAGACCCTGCGCCCTACCCGCTTTAGATGGTCTGCACCGCGTCTGCTTTTGCCTCTGGCATGAGACCCGGCGCTTCCACGTCAGAGGCCGACTCAACAGCCACGCGTTAGCGTCTCCCGGCCATCACCGATTCGGCTACTACACCCTGTTCCTTGAGCACCGTCCTGAGCACTGCCGCCACGCGCCGCATCACCGGAATCGGCCCGGCCGTAATGCGAACGAAGCTGGAAGAAAAGGGGAGCCTCAGCGTCGCGCCGACATGGATGCGATGGTCACGAAGCGCCTGGACGATCGCGTCATGTTTCCGGCCGAGGTCCGCAAGTACGAAGTTGCCATAACCTCCCAATGCTGTCAGCCCCAGGGTCTTCAATTGCGCGAGCAGGTACCGCTGGCCGGCTCGGGTCTTCTTCACATAGTCCTGCATGAGCTGCTCGTGGTCAATGAGATACTCTCCGACCTTGATCGCCAAGACGTTGAGGTGGTCGATCGGCTGCACCTTGTTCAGGGCGGCGATCACGTCCGGGTGCCCGATCGCGTACCCGAGGCGGATGCCCGCCGCCCCACAGGCTTTGGAAAAGGTCCGCGTCACGACCAGGTTGTCGTGCTGGGGCAGATACATCAGCATGGTCTTCCCGTAAAAATGGTAGTAGGCCTCGTCCACCAGCACCAAAGCCCCATGCCGAGCCGCGCGGCGCAGCACGGCCAGGATGGCCGCATCCTCTAAGACCGTCCCTGTCGGGTTGTTGGGATTGGCCAGCGCAACCAGTTTCGTCCGGCTCGTGATGCGCCGCAGAATCTCATCCTCATCTACCTGCCATTCACGGTCAAAATTGGCAGCCGCCACCCGAGCACCGCACAGACGGGCGTACACATCAAACATGGCGAAAGAAGGGTTGAGCAGGACCACCTCATCGCCCGACTCCAAGAAGGCTTCGAACAGGTATCGGATGGCCAACTCGGAGCCCGACGTCATCGCCAACTGGGCCGTCCCAATGCCATGCCACTTGGCGACCTTCTCATACAGGAGCCTCGACTCGGGATAGGCGGCCAGGTGGTGTCCGGACAACCCCTTGAGCATGGCCCGGACCAGGGACGTCGGGTATCCGGTGCACCGTTCGTTCTTGTCCAGCCGAAGCAGACCGTATCGGCCCACCTGCGGGACCGAGGTGCGGATCAAGCCGGCGACGGTCCGGCGCGGCGCGACCTTCATCGGGCTTGAGTCCCGGCCTTGGCGATCCCGTTCTTTTCCAGCTCCATGGCCCGGAACGAACACCGGTCGCAGGCCTCCAACTCGTGCGCACGCCCTTCCCGGTGCAGAGTCCGGTACCGCGCGGCTCGCTCGCTCTGCCAGAGAGACTTAATGCTGGTCTCCTTCACATTTCCAAGGGCCAACAGGGAAAAATCCGTCACCCCGTGCATCAGGCAAGGCAGCAAGGTCCCGTCCCACAGGATCGTCATCCGCTGCCATAGGAAGGGGCAGGCCCAGTCGGCCCGCAGCCCCCGGTGATCGTCCTGAGGCCCCTCCCGTCTGGCATCAATGTACGCCACCTCGTCCACCCAGGGTTTCCAGAAGTCGGTATATTGTCCGAAGGCCTCCTGCAACTCCGGCAGCATGACGGTCTGCATGCGAATTTGCGGATAGCCCAACCCGCGTTGATCGCGAATGGTTTTGAGCCGCCGCACGTTCTCAATCACTTTGTCGTACTTGGCGCCGGGCCGGTAGCCTTCGTAGGCCTCCTTGGTGATGCCTTCGAAAGAAACCGAAATCCGGTCCAGCCCCGCGTCAATCAACTTATGCACCAAGGTGTCCGTCAACAGCGTGGCGTTGGTGTTGAAGTAGACATCCAGAATGCCCTTCTGCTTGGCATAGGCCACCATGTCGGACAAGTGCGGATGGAGGGTCGGCTCCCCGCGGAAGCTCAGCTTGATCGAACAGAGCCCTTCGACCGCCCCCTCATCAATGATGCGGCGGAACAGCTCAAGCTTCATGTAGCCCGGCTCGTCCGGCCCCCAGGTCTTCGTCGTGGTGGCACAGAAGGGGCAGCGCAAGTTGCAGACGCCGGTGGATTCGATATCCAGGTGGATGGGAAAGGGCCCCGCCGTCAATGAAGCCGGCTCCTCGACCCAGCGACGCCGGTACTCGCGGAATCGGGGATCGGCCTGCTTCGCGTCGAAGACGCTCTGCCGGGTCGCGGAATGAAAATTCACATTCGCCTTGGCGGTGGTCATCGCAAGCTCCGTCCCGATTCCCGCATCCTGAACTCATATTCCGGCACCGGCTGACGCAGTGGTTCGCCTCTCATGAACCGCAGCACCTCCTCGGTCGCCTCAACCTCCATACGCAAGCGGCAGTCCTGGGACATGGACCCCATGTGACAGGTCAGCAGACAGGTTTCGATATTGGCGAGCGGGCCCGAATAGGGTTCCTGGTGGAACACGTCAATGGCCGCCCCGGCCAGACGATTGCTCTGCAGCGCATCGGCCAGATCCCGTTCATCAATCATGTTGCCACGCGAGGTGTTGATCAGCAAGGCCTCGGGTTTCATCAGGCGCAATTCCCGCGCGGTGATCAGATGCTTGGTGATCGGCGTCAATGGAAGGTGAAGCGTGAGGATATCAGCTTCCTTGTAGATCTGCTCTTTGTCCACCCACCGCACGTCATGCTTGGCCCCGAAGGCGAGGTCCGGTTCCAGGTCGTTGGCTAGAAGGCGGGGACCGAATCCGGCGAGATGCTGAATCACCCGACGACCCAC
>SCVQ01000391.1 GCA_004296865.1 Nitrospirota bacterium | reverse complement strand
GCCGACATGAGGACCAGGAAGTAATATTCGCCCTTGAAAAAACGGAACCGCCGGACGTAGTCCACCGACACCAGAATGACGAGGGCGGTCGCGATCACGATCAGGATCTTGAAAAAGATCGCCAGCCGGTCCACCACGAACATGTCGGCAAAGAGGGTTCCGGTCACCCCGGTCTGGTCGAACCAGAGCAGGCTCAGCAGCACGGCCGCCAGGCCGCCGACGCTCAGATACGCCAGCCGGACCTTCGGCAGGCGCGGCATCGCAAAGTCCACGATCAGAACCACGCAGAGCCAGACCGTGAGCAACATCTCCGGCAGGAGCAGGAGCAGGTCCGAGCCGGACATGGACAGGTTGAAGGTCATTCGTTTGCCTCGTGACGAGTGACAAGTGACGTGTGCCGGGCGATAGATGACAAGTTATCCGCTTGCCTCTTTAACTCGTCACGCGTCGCGCCTAACGCGTCACCGTTCCCCGCGGCCAGCGGCACGACCTGCGTGATGCGGGCCACCAGGGGATCGGTGCCGGCCCGGATCACGTTGTAGAAATGGCCGGGGAAGATCCCGAAGACGATGCTGCAGGCGATCATGAGCAGCAGCGGCATCCGGTCCACCATGGTCACCGCGTCGTGCGCGTGGCTGTATTGGCTGTCCATCGGTCCGTAGAACAGCCCCCGCATCATCCGGAAGAGATAGGCCAGCGTCAGCACGATGCCCAGCACCGCGACGATGACCTGGAACGGATACTTGTTCCAGCTCCCGACCAGGATCATGACCTCGGCGATGAAATTCACGGTCCCCGGCATGCCGATGGACGCCATGCAGGCGATCAAGAAGCAACCGGCTACGAAGGGCATGCGGTTGACGAGCCCGCCCAGCGAAGGAATGTCGCGCGTATGCGTCTGGTCGTAGACCCAGCCGGCCATCGCAAAGAGCATCCCCGTCGCCATGGCATGGGCGAACATGTAGAGGACGGCCCCGCTCAGACTGATGTAGTCCAGCGCCGCCATGCCGAGGAACACGTAGCCCATGTGGCTGGAACTGCTGTAGCCGATCACGTACTTCGTGTCCTTGGCGTAGAACGCCACGAAGCCGCCGTAGATGATGCTGAACACACAGAGCACCGCCGCGATCGGCATCAGCTCGCGGGTGGCATCGGGCAGGATCTCGAAGGCCACGCGGATGATCGAGAAGTGCCCCAGCTTCATCAGCACGCCCGCGTGCAACATGCTGGTGGCGGCCGGCGCGGCGGCATGCCCGACCGGCGACCAGGAATGCAGCGGCCAGAGCGGCGCGATCGAGGCGAAGCCGAAGAAGATCAGCAGCCAGATGACCGTGGCCAGATTCCCCGAAAACTTGGCCTGCTCGCGCAGCACCAGAATGTCGAACGTGTGGAGGCCTGAAAATTTGTAGATCAGCAGGATGCCCAGCAGCGCGAGGATCGCCCCCGCCGAGAGGAAGAGGGTCAGCTTCATCGCGGCGTATTCTTTGCTGTTCGAGCCGAAGTTGAAGAAAAACGCCACCGAATCCCGCTTCTTCAGCCCCTCGGGATCGGTCATCTCCAGATAGCCCTTGGTATGGCTTCCCCACACGCCCAGCAGCAGGTACATCGGAAGCACGGACATCTCGTAGAAGAAATACAGGAAGAACAGGTCGAGGGACATGAAGACGCCGATCGTGGCGGCGGCCAGGATCAGCAGGAAGATGTAGAATTCCTTGGCGCGGTCCTTGATGTGCCAGGAAACGAAGACGCCGGCAAACAAGAGGATGGCCGAGGCCAGCACCAGCGGCGTGCCGATGCCGTCCACGCCGAGGTGAAACGAAATTCCCAACTCCTTGGACCACTCGAACCGTTGAATGAACTGGTAGCCGCCCTTGACCGGATCGTAGGCGAAGAAGAGATAAAACGACGCCAGCAAGGAGATGCCGGCCGACGCGGCGGCGATCAGGCGGACTTGCAACACCTGCCGGTTCGACACGAACAACAGCGCGATGGCCCCCAGGAAGGGCGCGAACAGGATGTAGAGCAGCGCGTATTGACCCATTAGAACATGGCCCTCAGCAATTAGCTCTCAGCTTTCAGCGAAACTGACACCCTCGTCCGTTCTGCATGGTGGCCGCCTCGAACTTCCGGCCCTGCCTTTTGGGCTGACGGCTGAATGCCGATGGCTGACGGCTTATCGGCCGCCACCGACCCCCGGTCCAACCGATTCACCAGCGCCTGCACGGAGCCGTTCATGATGTGCAAGAACGGCGCTGGGTACAACCCGATCCAAAAAATCATGACCGACAGCGACGCCGCGATCACCGTCTCGCGCGCGTTCAGGTCCGCGATCGCATGGCCGAGACCCTGGGTCAGCGGACCGAACATCGCCCGCTCGTAGTACCAGAGAAAGTAGGCCGCCCCGAAGATCACCCCGGTGACCGCCACGGCTCCATACAGCCAGTAGGCCTCGAAAGCGCCCAGAAGGATCAGAAATTCCCCGACGAAGCCGTTGGTCCCCGGCAATCCGATCGAGGCCAATCCGATGATCAGCAGAAACGTGGCCAGCAGCGGAACCTTCTTCGCAAGCCCGCCGAAGGAGGATAGATGGGTGCTCTGCCGTCTGGTGTAAAGAAAGCCGGCCAGAAAAAACAGCCCGGCGGTGCTGAACCCGAGATTGATCATCGTGAGAAGGCTGCCTTGCAGACCCTGGAAGTTCAGCGCGAACAGCCCCACCACGACGAACCCCAGGTGGCTGATGCTGCTGAACGCCAGCAGCCGGCGGAAATCCGGTTGGATCAGGGCGACGATCGCCCCATAGATGATCGCCAGCAAGCCCAGGGTCATCATGACCGCCACCACGCCTCCGTCCTGAGACGCCTCCGGCAGGAGGGGCAGGCTGAAACGGATGAACCCATAGGTCCCGAGCTTGATCCCCGCCAGTATCACCGCCATGCCGATCGGGCCCTCGATCAGCACATCCGGCAGCCAGGTGTGGAAAGGAAAGAGCGGCGCCTTGAACACCAGCCCCAGAAAGATGAGCCAGAAAATCAGCACCTGACGGTCGGGCGGGATCGGGATCATCAGGAGTTGCAGGAAATCGAACGTGTACGAGGGTTCGATATGGTGGGCGACCGCCCACTCGTGATAATTCAGGTCGAGCAGGACGATCCCCAGCAGCATAAAGACGCTGCCCAGCAGGGTATAGAGCACATACTTGAGCGCGGCGTATTGCCGTTCGGCTCCGCCGCCCCAGAGCTTGATCAGAAAATAGCTCGGGATCAGCATGAGTTCCCAGAAGACGAAAAAGAGGATCAGGTCGATCGACACGAACACGCCGATGATCGTCGTCTCCAGCGCCAGCAGGGCCGCGAAGTAGACCTTGATCTGGTGCCGCACCGTGTCCCAGGAATAGAGCACGATGAGGACGGTGAGAAACGCCGTGAGGCCGACGAACAGGACGCTGATCCCGTCCAGGGCCAGGTGATAACTGATGCCCAACGGAGGAATCCAGGCGACTTGCTCGGAGAACTGCATCGCCGCAGAATCCGGAATAAACCGGAGCAACACCACGATCGCCAGGACGAGCTCCAGCCCCGCCACGGCCAGCGCCGCGTTTTTGATCAGGTCGTCATCATCCAGTAGACACAGGATGAGCCCCCCCACCAAGGGGAAAAAGAGGAGCATCGACAGGATCGGAAACCCGAATGTCAGTTCTTCAAGCATTGTGTTTTTGGCTATCAGCCATCAGCTCTTGTCACCGCGCCATGCCGGTGCCGGACGTGCCGGTCCACCAGGCCAGGATCAGATGCACCAGGATGAAGAGGCCCGCCACGATGATGGCCGCATACTGATGTACCTGCCCGGTCTGGAGTCGCCGCCAGGATCGCGCGGCCAGGTGATTGGCATAGCCGACGACGTTCAGCGCCCCATAGATCACGTATTTTTCGATCCGGGTGCTGAGCGCGGAGCCGGACTGGGTCATACGCCCCACCCCCACCACCACCCCATCGATCACGGTCCGGTCGAACCAGTCCCAGACCAGCCCCAGCCGCTTGACCGGCTCCACGATCAGGGCATCGTAACACTCATCCACGTAGTACTTGTTCAGCAAGGTCGTATAGACGCCGGGGGCCTTTGCGGCCACGTTGTCCGCCGCTTCGGTTCGGATACTGTAGAGGTAATGGGCCAACCCCCAGCCCAACAGCGCGATGGCGGTGGCCACCACCATGAGCGTCATCACCAGGCCGACCCCGCCGCCATGTTCTTCGCCCGCTCCGACCGCCGTCACGACCGGATGGAGAAAATGATGGAACCAGCCCGCCTCGGGCGGCACGCCGAGGAAGCCGCCGAGCACGGAGAGCACCGCCAGCACCGCCAACGGCCAGATCATGATGGGGGGAGACTCATGGACGTGCTCGGCCGTGTGAGGATCGAGCCGCGACGTCCCGTAAAACGTCAGGTACGTCAGCCGGAACATGTAGAACGCGGTCAGAAAGGCGCCGATCGCCGCCATCGCGTAGAGGGCATACTGGCCATGCACGAAGGCATGGGCCATGATCTCGTCTTTGCTCCAGAACCCGGCCAGGGGAAAGATCCCCGCGATGGCCAGAGTGCCGACAAGGAACAGGGCATGGGTCCAGGGAATCTTGGCCTTGAGCCCGCCCATCTTCATGATGTTCTGCTCGCCGGACAGGGCATGGATCACGGAGCCGGCCGAGAGGAACAGCAAGGCCTTGAAAAACGCGTGGGTCATCAGGTGAAAGACCGCGGCCGTGTAGGCGCCGATCCCGCAGGCCAAGAACATGTACCCGAGCTGGCTCACCGTCGAATAGGCCAACACCCGTTTGATGTCGGTTTGGACCAGCCCGATGGTGGCCGCAAACAGCGCCGTGAGGCCCCCGACCCAGGCGACCGTGCTCAAGGCCACCGGCGCCATGTCGTAGATGACGTGGTTGCGCACGATCATGTAGACCCCGGCCGTCACCATCGTGGCGGCGTGAATCAGGGCGCTGACCGGCGTCGGGCCTTCCATCGCGTCCGGCAACCAGGTGTAGAGGGGAATCTGCGCGGACTTGCCCACCGCCCCGACCAGCAGGCAGAGCGCGATGGCCGTCGCCATCCCGGTCGAGAGCTGACTTGCCTGGGCGAAGACCTGCGTATAGTCCAACGTCTTGAAATTCACGAAGACCAGGAAGATGGCCAGCAGGAACCCGGCATCGCCGATCCGGTTCACCACGAAGGCCTTGGTGGCGGCCTTGGCGGCCGAGACCTTGTCGAAATAATAGCCGATCAGCAAATAGGAACAGAGGCCCACACCCTCCCATCCGATGAAGAGCACCAGGTAATTGTTCCCCATCACCAGCAGGAGCATGGAGACCATAAAGAGGTTCATGTAAGTGAAGAAGCGCGTGAAGCCCTCTTCGCCATGCATGTACCCGACCGAGTACAGATGGATCAGGAAGCCGACGCCCGTGACCACCAGCAACATGATGCAGGTGAGGGGGTCGATAAGGAACGCCAGGTTGACCGTGAGATCGCCGCCGAAGATCCATTGATAGGCGACGACTTCCCGCGCTACCCCGGTCCGGATCGTCTCGGTGAAGACGCCGATCGAGCAGAGGAACGACAGGCCCACCGAGCCCCAGGCCAGCCGGTGCGCAAGGTCGTGCGAATACCGGCTCCCCAGCAGTCCGTTCAGCAGCACGGCCACGAGGGGGAAGGTCGGGATGAGAAGAACGAGCAGATCCATCACACCTACCGTGCTACCACTTCAAGAGGTTCAGTTCGTCGACGTTCGTGGACAGCCGTCCGCGGAACACGACGATGATGATGGCCAGCCCCACGGCGGCCTCGCCGGCCGCGATCGCGATGACGAAGAGCGCAACGATTTGCCCGGCCATGGACTCCAGATAATGGGAGAACGCCACCAGGTTGATATTGGCCGCGTTCAACATGATCTCCACCGACATCAAGACGATGATGAAGTTCCGGCGGATCAGCACGCCGATCAGCCCGGTGGCAAAGAGCACCGCGCTCACGGCCACGTATGCGGACAATGGAATCATTCTCGCTCCGTTTCGACATCCACCGCCGTCGGCGTCTTGGCCAGCACGATCGCCCCGATGATCGCGCCCAGCAGGAACACGCCCACGATTTCGAAGGGCAGCAGGTAATCGCTGAACATCTTGATGCCGACCACGAAACTGTCCCCGTCCTTGAGGACCGCGATCACCGGAGCATCCCCCTTCGCCCCGTTGAACGGGGACTGGAGCAGCAGCAGCAGCAATTCCCCACAGATGCCCGCCGTCGCGAACAGAATGATGGCGTGGCGGGTGTGCAGGTACCGCTGGTCCGTCTTCAGGTTGAGCAGCATCAGCACGAACAGGTACAGAACCAGGATGGCCCCCGCATAGACGATGATCTGGACGGCGAACAGAAATTCGGCGTTGAGGAGCACGAAGAGGCCGGCCACGTGGAGCAGGAGCGTCAGCAACGCCAGGCCGCAGTGGACGGGGTTCCGGAATGCAATCGTGAGCACCCCCGCGACGATGCTCACCAGTGAGAAATAGACAAAGAAAAATAAGACCATACGGTGTCTGATTACGTCAGATGTTTCGGTGGCACCGATTGGGTGGCCTTGAGAACCGACTGCGGGAAAAAGTAGCGGTACTCGCGACTCCCCTGATCGTCTTTTTCCTGATTGTGGGCGACAAGGTACTTCTTGCCGTCCTCGATATATCGCTCCCCGATCTCATAGAGCCGACGTTTGTCGAACAGGAGGGTCCGTTTGTCGTGGGTGGAGAACTCGTACATCTTCGTCATCGCCAGCGCGTTGACCGGGCAGGCCTCCACGCAGTAGCCGCAGAACACGCACTTGGTGATATCGATAAAAAACTCGCTCGCGTAGCGCTGCAGCGGGAGGGACTTGTCCTCGGCGCTGATCACTTTGATGCACCGGGAAGGACAGGCGGCCTCGCAGAGATCGCACCCCACGCACCGCTCCTTCCCGTCGTCGTAACGCAGGAGCGCCAGCGCCCCGCGATGGGTATCGGGCAGCGTCCGCTGTTCCCTCGGATACTGAAATGTGATCGGGCGGTAAAACATGTGTTTGAAGGTGACCTTCATCGCCTCCCAGATCTCGTAAAACAGCATCGCCTGGAGGAGCTTCTTGGTTAGAACGCCGATGCGCATGAAGTTCTCCGCTGATCACCCTTCGGCAGCTGGGCCCTTATGCCTGTTTTTGCCGTCGAAGTCTAGCTCTTTTCGCCGGGCTCGCCCGCTATACTTTGTCGATGGTCACGGAGGTCAGCTTAAACGCGGGCACGCCCGTCGCCGCATCCACCTCGACCGGCATCAAATCCTTCACCGGCGGTTCGTTGAAATGCTCCGGAAAAAAACAGGAGCCCGGCATCACGGCCAGATCGACCTGCACACCCACGGTCAGCGATCCCAGCGCCGACGCGACCCGGACCTTCGCCCCCTCGGCGAGGCCCAACCGCTCGATATCCTGCCGGCTCATGCGAAGCCGCCCGGTGTTGGGCGTAATCTGCATCAGCCCCAAGGCCTGCGTCGACAGCTTGCCCGAATGCGCGAGCACCTGCCCCATCAGCAGAACGAACTGACTCCCCTTGATCGACGATTGACGATTGACGATCGACGCATACCGGCTTCCCACTTCGGCCGCATAGCCATTGGCCAGGTAGGCCTCGGCGGTCGGCGCCAGTTTCCTCGGTTGCCCAAGATTGTAGTAGCCGGGCAGCAGCTTCATGATTTCCGTCTGGATGTCGGCGGACGATTCGTATTCCCACTGAGCCCCCAACCCGCCGGCGATGGCCGTCATGATGTGCCAATCGGGCAGGCTGTCCCCGATCGGATCCATGCTCTGCCGGATGCGGAGGACCCGCCCTTCCAGATTGGTGAACGTGCCGTCCTTTTCCGCGGCGGTGCAAGCCGGAAGGACCACATGAGCCAGCCGGCCGGTTTCCGTCAGGAA